>JAFOED010000145.1 GCA_017380355.1 Ruminococcus sp.
GAAATCAGATTCACAGGACTCCGTCCAGGTGAGAAACTCTTCGAAGAGCTTCTGATGGATGAAGAAGGATTGAAATCTACTGAGAATAAGAAGATATTTATTGGAAATCAGATTGATATTGACTCCGATAAACTTATTTCACAACTCGATGTTCTGCGTGATTTTGCTGAGAAAAACGATGCTGAGCATACTGTTGCAAAGCTGTGTGAAATCGTTCCGACATTTAACCATAAACTTAATTGAAAAGGGCGGAGAAAACTATGAAAGTACTTCTGACTGGCGGTGCCGGATATATTGGCAGCCATACTTGTGTGGAGTTGCTCAATAATGGCTACGACGTTGTAATCGCTGATAATTTTGATAATGCGAGCGAGAAGGTTTTAGACAGAATCACTCAGATTACTGGAAAAAGTGTTGATGTTTATAAAATCGACGTTGCTGATAAAGATGCTTTGAGAACTGTTTTTACAGAATGCGATATTGATGCTGTCATTCACTTTGCAGGATATAAGGCTGTAGGTGAAAGTGTTGCTAAACCGCTGATGTATTATAGAAACAATCTCGATACAACATTATCTTTGCTCGAAGTAATGGCTGAATTTAATGTTAAGAAAATCGTGTTCAGTTCATCTGCAACAGTTTATGGCGTGCCAAAGGTTGTGCCACTTAAAGAGGGGATGCCTACTTCGTGTACTAATCCGTACGGTTGGACAAAGCTGTTTAATGAACAGATTTTGACTGATGCGACAGTTGCTGACAAAGAGCTTTCTGTAGTGCTTTTAAGATACTTTAATCCTATCGGAGCACACGAAAGCGGCCTTATTGGTGAGAGTCCTAATGGTATTCCTAACAATCTTATGCCGTACATCACTCAGGTTGCTGTCGGCAAACGTGAAAAACTCGGTGTTTTCGGTGATGATTACGATACTCACGATGGCACAGGTGTGCGTGATTATATCCATGTTGTGGACCTTGCAAATGGTCACCTTAAAGCGCTTGAATTTATCAACAAGGGCAACAAAGGTGTTGAGATTTTTAATCTCGGTACAGGCACAGGTTACAGCGTGCTTGATATCGTGAATGCATTTTCCAAAGTGAACGATGTTGAGATTCCGTATGCGATTATGGACAGACGTCCGGGCGATGTAGCGACAGTTACTGCTGACCCACAAAAAGCTAACGAAAAGCTTAATTGGACAGCAAAGTTCGGTATAGATGAAATGTGTCGAGATTCCTGGAATTGGCAAAAAAACAACCCTAATGGGTATGATGATTGATTAGTACAAATATCAATATAATTTTGAAAATAAGATAACTGATACAAATAAAAGCAGTCACTTTTTGTGACTGCTTTTTTGTGTATAAACATATTATTTTGGCTTACTGTGTGTACATCTTAAAGCTCTCAACGGAGAATGTTTTTGTTCGTTTATTCTGTTCCAGGTCATATTCACTGGAACTGATCTCCGGAAACTCAAAACGCAGAGTGAGTTTGTTGTTTTTTTCTATAATTGATGATGGTACTGTGAAATTTAATCCACTCTCTTTGAAGGATTTGTCGATTTTTGCACCGAAAACCTGTCTTCCGTTTGCGTAGATAACGCATTTTGTCGGCTTGTGGATTGTGCTTATGTCAAAGAAAACGTGGATGTCTTCAGCATCACTCGGTATACTTGAAATAGGAACTATCATCTGAGACTGAGGACCAGCTAAAGGTGTGCGCCAACCTGTTGTTGCACAGAAGCCCTGTGTACAGTACTGGTTTGCGGTTGCATCCATAGCAAATGTGAGCGATGTGCCAAGACGATACTTACTAACCTTTGTGGTAGAGTAGAAGTTGTCGAGTAATCTCAGGCTTTCTACATCATTTGCATTGCTTCTTGTTGAATACTGAGAGATTTTTGTGTTAGCGTTTTCACCTGTATTCATATAGAAGTAACGTGTACGTGTTGCTTCGCTTTCAAAGTCAAAATAAGTCTTACCTGAGCCGTAATTTGTGTAATTATCAGTATACTTTGAAGCGAGAGTCGGAGCAAAGTCAAAAGCGGACAGAGGAGCGTGGTTGATTTCATAACCTTCTACACTACCTGCTTCTTTTATGAGCAGAACAGGATTCTGCGTCATACCTTTATTACCTGTGTTTGCGGTGACGATAATTGTAGCGTTTTCGTATTTACCGTTTTCCTTTAAGTCATCTATCATCGAGAACAGGCAGTTGAAACAACCATAAATCTGGTCGTTTAAGGATGTGCCGTTGATGCTTTTGATAGTACTTTTTGTCAGATTATATGGAGGCTTAGCTCCGTCGAGATTGTAGATTCGTAAAGAGTCAGAGTAGGAGTCTGTGTATGTGAATCCTTGATCTCTTACGTAGTCCGAATAAAACTGTGCGTCATTCAGAGAGTACGCGTTTTTAGATCTGTACGATGAGATAGTCTTTAAGTCCATCCAGAAAAACTGTTTTAAATAATGCGGCGCATAAGTATAGGCTGCATATTTATAGATGGTGCCTGTCATCGAAGTGTAAGCACCTGCGGTGTCCATATAGTCAACGATGTTGTTGATGTCGTCTTTTGCGTCACCGCTGAAGTAGTCAGTCTGTGCGAAAATCCTTGTATCAACACCTTTTTTGTTGAGTGCAGAGTAGACAGTTGTGTCCTCCCATATCGAGTCGATGTACGAAGAGTAGCTTGTCTCTTTCATAAAGACTTCGCCTGTGAGTAGTGAAGGCAAAGCGACAGAAGAACCTGAACCAGATGCCAGAGTGTTGTCGTATTCAGTAAAACCTTCGAGTCGTTTTTCGTAGTCAGGGAAGTCGTTCTTGATTTTATCGAGATACTCGTTATCAAACGAGTCAAGCACAAATACTATGGTGTTTTCGTCTTCACTCAGTTCGTATATACCCTCACGTGTAACTTCGTATGTCACTTTGTTCAGGTGGGAACTGTTCTGAACGATTACTGACGAGAGGATAACAACCTGCACGAGCACAAGACCAAGAGATGAGAATATCAGGATTCTTCTCCACTGTGCTCTGAAAACCATCCAGAAAGCAAACGGCATCGCAAGACACGCTGCCCAAACTGCTGAGTTAATAGCACCGTAGGTGGTGTAATCTTTCCACGCGATTTCGGAGCCGTCAAGTACACCTGAGCCGTAGTCGATGTTCAAAAAATTACCTTGTATAAATAGTCCGAGAGCTGCGGCAAAAATAAGACAACAGATACCTGTATGTATCATTTTTTTCGGCACAGCTGTGATAATAAGTAGCAGTAATAGAGCTACTACACTCATCGCTATAGATACAATCAAGGTGGACTCGAAGTTAAACCACAATACGTCTTTGTTTTCTATATACAATTTCAGCGGAGCATACAGCACAAACGTGAATACAAAGAATGCGCTGACAGCCGCGCCAAGGGCCAGCCTATGACGAAATTGCTCTGTTTTTATGTCATTCATAATCAATTTCCTTGTATATATAGGTTATAAAATATACTATATAATACTAAAAAAGTATAAATAAGTCAATAACAGTAACAGAAAGTTCACAAGATGTTGTGATTAGTGGTGTATAATGCCAATATATAACGAGGGTGTAATTTGACTTTTAGATATGTATAGAGTAAAATTAAAGTGTATATTTATGTAACAAACTTTATTTTTGGAGGTGACGTTTTTGGGTTTTCAGGCTTTTCTTGATATAGCGGTTGTAGCGCTCAGATTTTTGCTGCCTGTTTACGCTGTAGTAATTATCTACCAGTGTTTTGCGTCGATGCGAAGACACAGAAGACCAGAGAAACCGCTTGTCACTTTAGAACTTAAGGGTACGTCACAGCTCATTCCTGTACTTTTCTGGGAAAATTCTATCGGAAGAAGCAAGGGTAGTGATATCTGTGTTGAAGATCCGACGGTGTCGCGTGACCACTGTGTACTTTTAAGACGTCAGGAAGGCTGGATGGTATCGGACATCGGCTCGAAAAGTGGTACTTTTGTCAATGGAAAGAGAACAAAAGACAGAACGCAGGTGCTTATCGATGACGAAATAACTGTAGGCTCGACGACTTTCGTTTTAAAACGAGGAGATGAGTTTCAGGATGAAATCAGACCATCGTGGTTTTTCTCAAAAGCGTCTAATAAAGGTAGTTTACAGCAGTATAAACTAATGCTGCTCATAACGTTTTTCCATCTTTTTATGACGGTTGAAGCATGTTTTACAAATGATGTGCAGGATTTCACGCCGTTTATAGTATTCGTAGGTTTAGAGGCACTTTTGTGGATGTTCTTTTTTGTGTCCACAGTAGTGCTAAGGAGAATAAATTTCGAGCTTGAAGCACTCGCGTCGTTTCTGACGGGTATAGGTATAATATTGCTCGTGCGTCAAGAAATGCGTTCGGCTTACGTGCAGATGATTTCAGCAGCAATAGGTATGATTCTGTTCTGCATTATAGTGAAGTTTATAGAGAATCCTGACAGAGTTAATAACTGGAGAATGGCGATTATGATTGGTGCTGTGGGACTTCTGGTTATAAACCTTGTTTTCGGTTCAGTACAGCACGGTGCACAGAACTGGATTCAGATTGGTCCGATTTCTGTTCAGCCGTCAGAGTTTGTAAAAATCGCGTACATCTTTGTTGGCGCTGCAGCTCTCGATAAGTTGCAGACAAAGAGAAACTTCTTAGAGTTTATCGTGTTTTCCGCTATCTGTGTCGGAGCGCTCGCTATTATGGGTGACTTCGGTACAGCGCTCATTTTCTTCACGACATTCCTGCTTATTGCGTTTATGCGTTCGGGCGATTTCAAAACAGTATTGCTCGCACTCGTTTCGGTTGCTTTTGCCGGCTTTATGATTCTTAATATCAAGCCATACATTGCTCAGCGATTTGCGTCGTGGGGTCACGTGTGGGAGTATGCACAGGACGCAACATACCAACAGGCACGTACACTTACATACATCGCGTCAGGCGGTTTGTGCGGTGTTGGTGTCGGTAATGGTTATTTAAAGTACATCTTCGCTTCTGAAAGCGACCTTGTGTTCGGTATTCTTTCTGAAGAAATGGGTGTTATCGTATCGTTTGCGGTGGCTATTTCTTTAGTAGCACTCGCGTTTTACGCTCGTGCGATTACTACACGAAGCCGAAGCACATTCTATTCGATTTCTGCGTGCTGTGCGGCAGGTCTTATGATTATCCAGTCGTCGCTTAACATTTTCGGTGCGACAGATTTATTACCACTTACAGGTGTAACATTACCGTTTATTTCAGCAGGTGGTTCATCGATGATTTCGTGTTGGGGCTTGCTAGCGTTTATCAAAGCGGCAGACGAGCGTACTTACGCTGCAAAGAGACTCAAACCACACAGAGAAAAATGATTATTTAGACAGCAGTAGAGAGGAGGAAACGTATGAAGAGAATTATGACGAGAAGTATTTTCGTTTTAGTTGTTACACTTGCTTTTTTTGCGGGTGTTTGTCTGCTTGCGTTTCGACTACTGACCCAGAATGAAATGTGGGTACAACAACCGTATAATGGTCACGTTGCATCGAGCAGCGGACTTGCTCAGGCGGGTGACATCACCGACAGAAATGGTGAGATACTCGCTCATACGGATGCAAACGAAGACAGAATTTATCATAGCGATGAGGCTGTGAGAAAAGCACTTTTACACGTTGTCGGCGATAATTCGCTTAATATTTCGACAGCGGTGCAAAGCACATACAGAGGTGACCTTACTGGTTATTCCTTTATATTTGGCTTAGGTATGCCGAATTCTTTACGCACAAATAATTCCTTACAGCTTACTGTTGACGCTCAGGCGTGTAAAGCAGCGTATGAAGCTTTAGGCAACAAAAAAGGTGCTTGTGTTGTATATAACTACAAGACGGGCGAGGTGCTCGTTGACGTCAGCACACCGACATACGACCCGCAGAATCCGCCTGAAATCAACGAAGATAATGAAGATAAATACGACGGTGTTTATCTTGACAATGTAGTGTCGTCCAGTTACACACCAGGTTCGATTTTCAAGATCATAACAGCCGCTGCGGCTATTGATAACGTTCCTGATATTTACGAACAGACTTTCACTTGTACAGGCGCGTATGATATCGACGGACAGAAAATCACGTGTGAGGATGCACACGGTACAATCGATTTAGAGACAGCTTTCTCTCATTCGTGTAACGTAGCTTTTGCACAGATGGCGGTTCAGGTCGGCGAAGAGAAAATGACCGAGACTGCTACTAAGATGGGCTTTAACAAAGAGTTCGAAGTAAGTGGTATCACGCTTTCCAAAAGTGTATACAGTTTAGAAAATGCTCTTGGCGACAATCAACTTGCATGGTCGGGTATCGGCCAGTTCGAGGACTTGGCAAATCCGATGCATATGGCGATTATGTGTGGCGGTATCGCAAAGGGTGGCACTCCTGTTACTCCGTATCTTTTAGATTCTGAGTCATCACTTTTCAGTAAAGCTAAAGAAAGTGAACAGATGCTTTCTGCTGATACTGCAAAGAAACTTCAGGACCTTATGCGAAAAACTGCGGATTACTACTACAACGCTCGTGGACTCACTATGGGCGGACTGAATTTTTGTGCTAAGACGGGTACAGCAGAAGTAGGCAAGGACAAAGAACCTACTGGTTGGATTGTCGGTTACACAGAGGACGAGAATCATCCGTACGCTTTCGCTGTAGCTGTTGAAGAAGGTGGTTACGGTATTTCAGCTGCAGGCCCTGTAGCTCAGGCTGCGATTTCTGCATTAGTGAATAAATAAGCTAAACATAAAAAAAGACCTGATTTTTATCAGGTCTTTTTGTTTTGTGTTATTAGTTTTTCTTCCAAGCCTGTGGGATGAAAACAAGCAGGAATGGATAAAGTTCAAGTCTGCCTGCAAACATATTGAAGCAGAAGATAATCTTAGAAAACGCAGAGAACTCTGAGTAGTTGCCAGCGCTGCCGACCATAGAGAAACCAGGTCCGGTGTTGTTTATTGTAGCCAGAACACTTGTGAAGTTTGTGGTAAAGTCAAATCCGTTGAATGAAATCAGAATCGTTGTAATAACGATAATGAAAACATAGATAGTGAGGTATACGCTAACAGAACGAGCAACCTCGTGTGTAACTTTCTTACCATCAGTTTTTACTGTGTAAACGTTACGAGGATGAACTATCAGCATAAACTCTTTTTTGATTTCTTTGAAAAGAATGATGATTCTGGATACTTTGAAACCACCGCCTGTAGAACCTGCACACGCTCCGATACAAGTAAGAATAAGTATGAGCGAAACAGAGTAAGCAGGCCACGGATTTGTGTCCGTAATAGCGTAACCAGTACTTGAGAGAACTGACGTTACATAGAAGAAACTCTGATGTAGAGCTTCTCTGAAAGAGTCGTAGTAACTTAACAAGTTGATTGCTATTGTAGTTGTGGCAAAAATAACTATTCCTAAGTAAATAAAAAGTTCTTCGCTTTTGAGAATCTGTTTGAACTTTCGTGTAAGAATCAGAATGTATATGTAGAAGTTGATGCCGAATAACATCATAAACACAGCGACAACTGTCTGTAGATAATAGCTGTCAAAGTGACCCATAGAGTCGTTGTATGTAGAAAAACCACCTGTGCCTGCTGTTGAAAACGCGGTTGTCAGTGCATCAAATACGTTCATACCGCCAAGTAACAGGAGTACAAATTCTATGGTTGTCAGTCCGATGTACAGTGAGTATAAAAGTGCTGCGTAGGTGCGCAGTTTCGGCATACTCTTGCCGACAGACGGACCTGTCGATTCGGCTTTCATCAAGTTTATGGAGTTGTTTCCGCCGAGTTTCGGGATGATAGCGAGCAGGAACACTACAACTCCCATACCACCCAAGAAGTGGCTGAAACTACGCCAGAAAAGCATACATTTGTCGAGCGCTTCAATGTCTACTAAAATCGTTGAACCAGTAGTGGTGAATCCTGAAACGGTTTCGAAGAAAGCGTCGATAAATGATGGTATAGATTTTGAAAAATAAAACGGAAGAGCTCCAGCAAGCGAAAGCACAATCCAACTTAGCGCTGTACTGGCGAATCCGTCTTTTATATGCATCGTTGGGTTTTGTGGCTTTTTAATAACTGTCAGTCCACCAATAAGTGCTAACGCAAGTCCGATAAACAGAAAGTACTTGTAGCTTTGTTCTCTGTATATCAGACCGACGATGGTCGAAAGCTGCATACTCAAACCTTCAATAACAAGAACCCAGCCTAAAATATAAAAAATCAGTCTTTTATTCATAGCGTTACCTTAAAATATCTTCAAGATCGCGAAGTCCCTTTCGCTTAGTTACAACGATAACTGTATCGCCGATTTCAATTGTGTCGGAACCCTTAGGGATAATCATTTTACCCTGACGTGTGATACACGCAATCTGTAAATCGTCTTTTAAGTCAAGTCCGGAAAGAGCGATACCTGTAGCGAGGTTATCTTTTCTAACTCTGAATTCAAGAGCCTCTGCTTTGCCGTCTGCGATAGGATGCACACTTTCAAATTCGCTGTTGCGGGAGTTGTGCATAGCCTTGACGTAACGCATAATATTCTGACCCGTGATACGTTTAGGGTTAATCATTGTATCAAGCGGAAGGCTGTCAAAGACACTGCTCATCTTGAGGTTTCCGATTTCGGTGATAACCCTGGCTTTTGGATTAACCTGCTTTGTGTATAAAGAAGAAACGAGGTTTTCTTCGTCGGTGTTCATAAGAGCAACTATAGCATTACAGTGCTCTATGCCTTCTTGTAGAAGTAAATCCTGATCCATTGCGTCACCATAGATAATAAGTGCATTGTCGAGGGATTCACTTAACTCTACACATCGATTCTCGTCGTTGTCGATAATTTTTACTGCGATTCCTGCTTCAAGCAGGTCTTTAGCGAGGTAATATCCGATACGTGAACCGCCGAGTATCATAACCGAGCGACCTTTGTTTGTTACAATACCGAGAGATTTAAGAAGTTTTGCGGCAGCTTTGGATGGAGCTATAAACGAGATGAAATCGTCTTCTTCAATGATAAAGTCGCCGTTAGGAATGAAACATTCTCCGTTTCTTTCTACAACGCAGATGCGTATACCATCTTTCAATATGTTAGAGCTCTGTACGATTTTTTTGTTTGCAAGAAGAGAGCCTTTTTCTACCTTGATTTTAATAAGGTCGATGTGACCGCGTGCGAAGGTAGTCATACTTTCAACACCCGGGAACTTAAGCATACGTGTGAGTTCTCTTGCGCAGATAAGTTCAGGGTTAATAGCAAGCGAGAGCTTTAAGTCGTCTTTTACAAAAGGCAGGTCCTTTGTGTACTGAGGGTTACGAACTCGAGCAATTGTACGTTTTACGCCTGCGCTTTTTGCAATAAGACAGGTGTAGAGATTGAGCTCGTCAGTTGCTGTTACTGCAATAAGCAAGTCGCAACCTGAAACATTAGCTTCTTTTAGTACGTCGAGCGTAGCTCCGTTTCCTTCGATAGTCATTATATTCTGTGTATCAGGAAGTTTCTCTAATGCGTGAACGCTTACGTCGATAACAGTGATGCTGTGACCTTCCTGATTCAGATGGTCGGCGATGGTTCTGCCGACTTTTCCGCTACCTACAATGATAATATCCATAAACATTACCTCTATAATTCTATAGATTGGAACACAATTTTACTACAATAGGATTATAAAATCAATAGATTTGAAAAAATCTGCTTTTTATTGCTACAATTAAGTTTACAGATTATTCTTTATTTTTTATACTACTTGTGATATACTTTTACTATTATGGGATGATATGGCGTGTGTTTTATCATCAAAAAGCGAAAGGAATTACTGATATGGGATTCTTAAAATCAATTTTCGGAGATTATTCCAAGCGTGAGTTAAAGCGCATTTATCCGATTTGTGATAAGGTGCTTGCGCTTGAAGATAAATACGCTAAAATGAGCGAAAGCGAGCTGAAAGCTCAGACCGCAGTTTTAAAAGAAAGACTCAATAAGGGTGAAACTACCGACGATATCCTGCCAGATGCTTTTGCTGTTTGTAGAGAGGCGTCAAGCCGCGTACTCGGTATGAAGCACTTCAGAGTTCAGATTATCGGTGGTATCGTACTGCATCAGGGTCGAATCGCCGAAATGAAGACAGGTGAAGGTAAAACTTTAGTTGCGACATTACCTGCTTACCTTAACGCGCTTACAGGTAGAGGCGTACACGTTGTTACTGTTAACGATTACCTCGCAAAGCGTGACTCTGAGTGGATGGGTAAGCTTTACCGCTACTTAGGTTTAGAAGTCGGTCTTATTGTACACGGGCTCACAAACGACGAGAGAAGAGAAGCGTACAAGGCTGATATTACATATGGTACAAACAACGAGATAGGTTTCGACTATCTTCGAGATAACATGGTTGTGTATAAAGAGCAGAAAGTACAGCGTGAACACGCTTTTGCTATTGTCGACGAGGTTGACTCTATCCTCATCGACGAAGCTCGTACACCACTTATTATTTCAGGTAAGGGCGACAAAGCGAGTGACCTCTATGAAAAGGCTAACGCTCTTGCACGCACTCTGAAGAAGCACGTCTTCACAGAAATCGACAACAAAGAGGATATGGAAGGCTTTTATGCTGAAAACGGCATCGAATACGTTGTCGACGAAAAAGCTAAGAGTGCTACTCTTACACAGCTTGGTGTAAAGAGAGCAGAGGCTTTCTTTAATCTTGAAAACCTCACTGACCCTGAAAATATCACAATCCAGCACCACGTAAATCAGGCGATTAAAGCATATGGCTGTATGAAAAACGAAGTTAACTACGTTGTAAAAGACGGCGAGGTTATTATCGTTGACGAGTTTACAGGTCGTTTGATGTATGGTAGACGCTTCAACGAAGGCTTGCATCAGGCTATCGAAGCAAAAGAAGGCGTAAAAGTAGAAGACGAATCAAAAACTTTAGCTACTATTACATTCCAGAATCTTTTCAGATTGTATGATAAGCTGTCAGGTATGACAGGTACAGCGCTTACTGAAGAAGCTGAATTTCAGCAGATTTATCGTCTTGATGTTGTGGGTATTCCTACTAACAGAGATGTAGCTCGTATTGATCATCCTGATGCTATTTTCAAGACAGAGCGTGGCAAGTTTATGGCTATCATCGAAGAGATTAAGCGCGCAAACGCAAAAGGTCAGCCTGTTCTTGTCGGTACTATTTCTATTGAGAAATCTGAGCTTCTTTCAAAAATGCTCAAGCGTAGCGGTGTGGCTCACAACGTGCTCAACGCTAAGCACCACGAAAAGGAAGCTGAGATTGTTGCACAGGCAGGTAAATTAGGCGCTGTTACTATTGCTACTAATATGGCAGGTCGTGGTACTGATATCGTGCTCGGCGGTAACGCAGAGTATATGGCGAAATCCGCTATGAGAAAAGACGGATTTACTGATGAACTTATCGAAGAAGCTACAGCTTACTCCGATACAGACGACAAGGAAATCTTAAACGCTCGAGAAGTTTACAAGCAGTATCACGCTCAGTTTAAGGCTCAGATAAACGAAGAAGCTCAGAAAGTAAAAGAAGTCGGCGGTCTTTACATCATCGGTACTGAGCGTCACGAGTCACGTCGAATTGATAACCAGCTTCGTGGTCGATCTGGTCGACAGGGTGACCCTGGTCAGAGCAGATTCTTCCTTTCCTGCGAAGATGAGCTTATGAGACTTTTCGGCGGTCAGAAAATGCTTATGATGCTCGATAAACTCAATGTTGACGAGGATATGCCGATTGAAAACGGTATGCTTTCTAATATTATCGAAAGCTCACAGCAGAAGGTTGAGTCACGTAACTTTGCTATCCGTAAGAGCGTACTCGACTACGATGATGTTTTAAACAAACAGCGTGAGATTATTTATACACAGCGTAATCAGGTGTTAAACGGCGAGAATATCCACGATACTGTTATCAAAATGGTTGAGGATACTATCGTTTCTAATGTAAATATGTACCTTGCGTCTGATATCGAAAAGGATACATGGAACATAAAGGGCTTAAACGACTTCTACAGAGGTTGGCTCATTGATGATGATAATAAGTTCTCGTTCACAGGCAAAGAGCTCGAGATGGTCGAGAAAGAGTATATTGTCAAGACTCTCACCGACCGTGCTATGGAGCTTTACAGAGAAAACGAATCTCTCTTTGATGACGCTACAATGCGTGAGATGGAGCGTGTTTATCTCTTAAAGAGCGTAGATACATACTGGATGGACCACATCGACAATATGGATCAGTTGAAGCAGGGTATCAGACTGCGTGCTTACGGTCAGAAAGACCCTGTTGTTGAGTACAGACTCGAAGGCTTTGATATGTTTGACGAGATGATTGAGTCTATCAAGCAGGATACAGCAAAGCTGATGCTTGTCGCTCCAAAACGTGTGCTCGAGATTCAGCGTCGTCAGGCTGAGATTGAGCGCAGACGCAAGGAGATGGAAGAAAAAGCGGCAGCTGCGCATCAGGTTATCTTAGGCAACGGCGAGAATGAAGAAAAGCCAAACGCTGTGACACTTGCGCTCAAGCGTGAACAGGTCGCAAAACCTGTAGATACTGCTGGTGACGGCACACTTTCTACTAATCGCACAGTTAAAAAGGGCAAAAAGGTCGGCAGAAATGACCCTTGTCCATGTGGCTCAGGTAAGAAGTACAAGAAGTGCTGTGGCAGAGATGAATGATTAAAATATGGGGCAGAGAGGTAAGACTTTCTGCCCTTTGTTTTTGTCAAAACAGAGTTTTTTTGTAACAAAAATTGAAAAGAAACGGATATTGTGGAAAATATTACGATTGATTAAAAAAATATGTCTACATTTGTGCAAAAAATCATAATTCTTATTGACATTTATACAAATTTGCGGTATTTTTATATTATGATTTTAGTACATATATGAATGTCTGAGGAGGAATAAAATCATGTATTTACGTCCGGTAGTTTATAAAATTTATGCGTTTATTATACTCATTGGCGGTATTTTAGGTTGCGGTTCTATAGTTGCTTCTAACTTTATAGCTTCAGCTGCTGCTATAGCTATCCCTGGTTTAGAAGGCTATGGTGTTGTTACTTTAATCGTATCTTTAGTACTCGCTGTTATTGGTTTGCTTTACTACTACATCGAGTTTTCTTCGATGTTTGCTTTTGGCGATATGATTAAGTATGAGCAGAGCGGCGCTACAGAGCCTATGAAGAAGAAGGGCTTTATCCTTCCTGCTAAGTTCTACGCAGGCTATGGTTCAGCTATTTATGTAATTACTCTTCTCGTTTCTATCGTTTTGGGTGCTTACCTCATTATCAGCTACTCTATCGAAAAGGGTGCTTTAGTTGCTCTTCCGATTCTTCCACTTATCGCTATTGTTATTATTAACGTTTTCGTAAGTGTACACTTCAATCTCAGATTTAAGGCTATCAGCGACCTTATCAGAGTTAAGACTGGCGAAGTTTCTGAGACATTAAGACAGAGCATCGCTGAAGTTAAGACAGGTTCTCTCAGAGCTTACTGCACATTCTACGTTGGTTTAAGCGTTGTTGTTGCTATCGCTACAGTTGTATGTGCTGTTATCTTCTACGGTGATATCGCTGCTTTATTAGGTACAACAGGCGCTATCCTTTCTCTTGTAGGTGGTATCGTTTATGTAATCATCGCTATCTTCGCTATGGGTATCTTCGGTTGCTACGTTGATAACATCGCTAAGATGATTGAACACCACCAGATTAAGAACGGCGTGTTCAAGGATATCTGATTCATTTAACTTAACACTGAAATCTGCAAGGTAACCCCTTGCAGATTTTTTGTTATCGGAGGCTGTTATGAAAAAATTCATTAAAATTACTTTTTCGGTATTACTTATTGTTACGTTGTGTTTGTCACTCACTGCGTGTGGTAAAAACACACCGAAAGGTATTGCTGACGCGTATATGACCGCATGCTACAAGGAGTTCAGTTCTACAAAGGTAGGCGAGCTCTTGAACGAGGACGTAGTTTTAGCTCAGACTGAGGGTATGAATACAGATTTTGAAACTCAGCTTCAGAGCCTTCAGGTTATCTTAAGTGGTCAGAGAGACCAGATGATACAAAGTGGCACTACAGTATCGTGGAAATTCATAGAAGAGAGAGAACTCGAGGGAGAAGAACTTGAAAAGTTTGTTGCTCACTATAAAGAGCACTACAAACTGGATTTAACTGCTGTTACTGAGATTACAGTAGAGTCCACAAAAAAAGAAAAAGATGAAGAACCACAGACCAGTGAGTTCAAGCTTTATGTTATGGAAGTAGACGAAAAGCTCTCTATTGATATATACACAGCTCAGGCTATACAATAAAACAGCGTAGTCCTCTGCGAAAGCAGAGGACTTTTTTATTCGTAAATATTGAAAAGTAGCGCATATGGTGGTATAATAACTCTGAATTTCTTATGATGGGAGAATATAGCTATGAGCAAGGTTAGAACAAGATTTGCGCCATCGCCTACAGGCTTTATGCACGTTGGCAATCTTCGTACAGCTTTGTACGAGTATTTAGTTGCAAAATCACTCGATGGTGTGTTCGTGTTAAGAATTGAAGACACCGACAGAGAGCGTTACGTTGAAGGTGCTGTTGATGTTATCTACAACACACTCAATACAGCAGGACTTATCCACGACGAGGGTCCTGACAAAGGCGGCGAGTACGGTCCGTATGTTCAGAGTGAGCGTAAGGATATGTATCTGCCATATGCTGAACAGCTCATTAAAGAAGGTAAGGCATACCGTTGTTTCTGTACAAAAGAAAGACTCGAAGAAGTACAGAATTCTACAGTAGGTGGCGGTTACGACAGACATTGTCGAGATTTATCGCAGGAAGAAATCGACAAGCTTTTAGCAGAAGGTACACCGTACGTTATCAGACAGAAGATGCCTATCGAGGGTGAGACAAAGTTTGTAGATGCTGTTTTTGGTGAGATTACTGTTGATAATTCTGAGCTTCAGGATCAGATTCTTATCAAAGCTGACGGCTACCCGACATACAATTTTGCAAACGTTATTGATGACCACACTATGGGTATTACTCATGTTGTAAGAGGTAGTGAGTATCTTTCATCAACACCTAAGTATAATCTGCTTTACGATGCATTCGGATGGGAGATTCCGACTTATATCCACTTACCGCTTATCAATGGTAAGAACGACGACGGCACAGTATCAAAACTTAGTAAGCGCCACGGCTCTACAGGTTTTGAAGACTTAATTAAAGATGGTTACCTGCCACAGGCGATTATTAACTATATCGCACTTTTAGGCTGGTGCCCGAAGGATAATCAGGAGATTTTTACTTTGGACGAGCTGTGCAAAGTTTTTGATATCTCAGGTATTTCTAAGTCACCATCTGTATTTGACTATGATAAGCTCGATTGGTTCAACGCTGAGTACATCCGTAATATGAGCGTTGAAGAATTCGCAGCTGTTGCTGACCCTTACTTCACACAGGCTTTAGGCGACAAGGAACTCGACCGCATTAAGCTTGCGTCAATCTTACAGCAACGTACAGTAAAGCTCACAGACATTCCTGATACTATTGA
>JAFOED010000146.1 GCA_017380355.1 Ruminococcus sp.
GGTATTGGAAAAAGGAGAAGGCGCATATTTGTATGATATTGAAGGCAAAGAGTTTTTAGATTTTGCTTCAGGAATTGCGGTTTGCTCTTTAGGATATGGTCATCCAGAGTATACAGCTGCACTCAAAAATCAAATCGATAAACTTTTACATACTTCAAATTTATATTACACTGCACCAGTAGCGGAAGCCTCTTCTAAACTGAAGGACGCAACTCAGATGGATCGTGTATTCTTCACAGTAAAAAGAAAGAAAAACGGTAAGTATTATCTTAATATCGTGTTGATTATTTTGGGCGCACTGCTCATTCCTGCTGTATTTGTAGCACTTGCACTTATTCTTCAGCGTGCATATATGATTTATATTGCACTGTTTTCTTTTCTTTTCTGCGTTTACGGTGCTTATATGCTTATCACAGGACTTAATGTCGAGTACGAATACGCATCCCTCTCGGGTACATTTCGAGTTGATAAAATTATCGCAAAGCGTAACCGTAAAAATGTGCTGAAGTTTGACGTTAAGATTATTGACGAGATTTTTAAATACTCTGACGATGAAATGGCTTCTCGTAAATTCAATAAGATTTACTACGTTTGCGACGAGGATTTTTCAACAGATAATTATGTCGCTACTTTTAATAGTGAAGCAAAGGGCAGATGCGCTATGGTTTTTTCTCCAAAAGAAAAAACACTCAACGCTATCAGACCGTATTTAAAGCACGAAGTAGTAAGAAAACTTTTCTTTAGCTGATTATGAAACCAATTACACCAGATTTGATTATCGAGAATTTACCGCACAGACCTGATGATGCCCACAAAGGCACTATGGGGACTATGCTTAATATAAGCGGTAGTTATTCAATGGCAGGAGCGTGTATTTTATCATCGCTTTCTGCGCTTCGTAGCGGTGTAGGACTTCTTAAAGTCGCTTTGCCGAAGAGTATCTACACAATTGTCGCACAAAGTGTTTATGAAGCGGTCTTTCTTCCGCTTGATGATAGCGAAAATGGCACTGTCAACACATCTTCGCTCGACTCTCTTTTAGAAACAGCGTCACAGTGTGACAGCGTGCTCTTAGGTTGTGGGCTTAAGTGGTGCGACGATACAGTTTCGTTTGTAAAAGATTTTGTTAGTAAATGCGAAACACCGTTACTTTTAGACGCTGATGGCATAAATGCGTTAAGCTCGAATATAGATGTATTAAAGAATGCTAAAAACGTTGTTATCACTCCTCACGTAAAAGAGATGTCACGACTCACTTCTCTTAGTGTTGAGTATATTCTCGAAAATAGGGTAGAGGTAGCTGAGAGTTTCGCTCGTGAGTATGGTGTGATTGTCGTTTTAAAAGGCAAGAACACTGTGGTTACCGACGGAGAAAATACGTTTATAAATCCTACCGGTAACAGCGGTATGGCAAAAGGTGGCTCGGGCGATGTGCTTTCTGGTATTATCGCGTCGCTTATGGCGCAAAAGGTGAGTCCTCTTTATGCTGCGTGCATTGGTGTTTATGTTCACGGATTGTCTGGCGACTTAGCGTCACAGATGCTGTCGAAGACCTCGATGTTACCACGCGATATAGTCGAGCATTTGCCACAGATTTTTAAAGCAATAGAAGAATAAAAATAGGGAATTGCAAGAACAAATTTCGGAGGTTTTTATGAGAAAACTGATGCGATCGCTTCTTGCGATTTCTTTTTTAATTTTTGCCCTTTGTGGTTGTGAGAACTCGCCTTCGTTTAATATTCAGACGGATTTCTGCGTTAATGCTCAGGTGGAGCAAAATGACCTTACATACAACTGTGTTGTAGAGCGCCATAGTGCAACAGATTTAAGCGTTAAAATAGAAAGTGATGACAACACCAACGGGCTTAAATATCACTATGTAAACGATACGCTTTATATCGAGTATGAAGGACTTAAGTGTATCGCAAATACTGATTATTTGAAGAACGACTGCGCCATTTCACTTTTGTATAATGTGATGTGTGAGCTTGAAAATTTATCTTCTTATCCGAGTGAAATTGAAGATAAAGTTTGCATATATACTATGAAAACGGAGAAAGTAAACGCACTTTTGAGTGTAGATAAAAATAGCGGTGGTATTCTGTCTGTACAGTTCCCTGACTCGGCTTGTACGGTGGATTTCAGCGCATAAAATATAACCCATCAGCGTTTTGTACTGATGGGTTATTTCTTTATGAGAATTTTGATTTGTAGATATTATATAGCATATCGTACGAATAGCTACCTGTATAAAGACCGATAAATGTTTCTTTTCCGTCTGTTTTTAAATAGAACTTTAATGCTTTACAAGAATTAAAAGCTGATATATCAACATTCTCAGGCATTGTATTTGTAAAGTAAACCGCGCTTAAATTCTCACAGTTTTCAAACGCCTTTTCACCGATTGTGGTTACAGTTTCAGGTATAGTGATTGTGTTCATGTTGTGTGAATTTGCAAAGGCGGATGGCGCTATCTCTTTGACTTTATCGGCAGTTTGCGGGAACTCGACTATTTCGTCAATACCGTTGTATTCTTGAAGCACCGTTCCTTTTTTGTTGAACACAAACGCTGATTGCCACTGTGCTACAAACGTAACGTCTTTGTCGTAGGTCAGTTTTTCGACAGATTCATTTTCATCGAAAACATAAAGCTTGTGTACGTGTTTAGGCTTCAGCCACTTCGGTTCATCCTGACCTTTTTTGTAGCCGAAAACTTTGTTGTCGTATGAA
>JAFOED010000147.1 GCA_017380355.1 Ruminococcus sp.
CCGCATCTATTGCGAATTGAAGAATCTGTCTTACATCTGTTATATTGACCATCTTATCATCCTCACAAATTCAAGTTTGTCTAACTGATTATATCATAGTATCGTAAAGATAGCAAAATAACAGACCGACCATTCAGATACTTTTCGTATCAAGATGATCGGTCTTATTTGGCCCGCCCGAAGAGATGATATATTTTCTTTGAAAATCTATCCGTCCTCGCCTTGGTGCGGTTCGGACTTCGCTCCTAAAAACAGTCCACTGGACTGTTTTTACGCCTTTGTCGCCGTCGCTCACCCTCTTAGAGTTCAAATCTCATTGATAATATAAAAAAGGGCGCACCATAAAGGTGCACCCCTTTTTTATGGCCCGCCCGAAGAGATTTGAACTCCCCTTCTCCGGAATCGGAATCCGTTGCGTTATCCAGCTGCGCCACGGGCGGATATATGCTAAATATTATAGCTTTTAATAAAAATCACTCGTCTTCTGAAAGCTCAGCCCACAGCTCGTACTGATTTTCAAGTTCGCTTTGCTTTTCCTCTAGCTCTTCTGTAATCTTTGACAGCTTTTCGTAGTCACTCATAATACTCTCATCGTTCATTTGTGCGCTTAAGCTCTCGATTTCTTCTTCGAGCAAGGCGATTTTTTCTTCACAGTTTTTAAGCTGAGTTCTGCGTTTGCGTTCCTGAGCTTTGAGCTGTTTTTGAAGCTGATAATCGTTGAGTTTTTCTTTAGCCTGCGACTTGTTTTCAGAAACAGAAAGTTCTGCCTTCACCTCGTTTTGTGTATGCTCGAGGTAGTTATCGTAGTTGCCTAGGTATTCTTTAAACCCATCTTTATCCATATAGAGGATACGGGTCGCAAGCTTGTTTATGAAGTATCTGTCGTGGCTGATAATAAGCATTGTGCCACCGTAACTTAGAAGAGTTTTCTCGAGCGCTTCTCGAGAACTTGTGTCGAGGTGGTTCGTCGGCTCGTCTAAAAGCAGGAGGTTACCGCGTTTTAGCATCAGCTTTAAAAGTGATACCCTCGCTCTTTCGCCACCACTCATTTTTGAGAGCTTTTTGAACACATCGTCACCTTTGAACATAAACGAACCGAGTGCTGTACGGACTTTGGTTAAATCCATCTGCGGATACGCGTTGTACACTTCATCAAGTGCGGTGTTTGACAAATCAAGGTCGTTTTGCATCTGGTCAAAGTAGCTGAGGTCAACCTTCGCTCCAAATCGAATATGACCAGAGTCGAGCTCGTGCTGTGAAGTAATGGCTTTAAACAGCGTACTCTTACCACAGCCGTTAGGTCCAATAATAAAAACTCTCTCACCTTTCTTTATATGCATCGAAAGGTCAGTAAATACCATATTTCCATTAAAGCTCTTGCACAAATCGTAGCACATCAGCACATCCTGACCGCTTTCGCGCTCAGGCTCAAGTGAAAAAGACAATGTTTCAAGTTCGCTGTCAGGAGCAACAAGCTCTTCTTTCATCTTGTCGACCTGATGCTGTTTGCTTCGCGCTGTGACGAGATTTTTCTCTCTGTTCCAGCGTTTCTGCTGTTCGATTATTCCTTCAACGCGCTTGATTTCGCGCATATCGTTTATGTATTTATTGCGGATAGCTTCCTGCTCGTGTTCTTTCTTCTTAATAAAAGTCGAGTAGTTACCTTCGTAAACAGTGAGCTTATTGTGCTCGAGTTCAATCGTCTTGTTAGTAACAGCGTCGAGGAAAAATCGGTCGTGGCTGATGAGGATAATCTCACCTTTAAAATCACGCAGAAAGTTTTCAAGCCAGCTTATAGCATTTACATCAAGGTGGTTAGTCGGTTCGTCTAAAAGCAGAAGATTTGCTTTAGATAAAAGGAGCTTACACAGTGAGAGCTTTGACATCTGACCACCACTTAGAGTACCTGTAGCCTTGTCAAATTCACTCTCTGAAAATCCGAGTCCCAAAAGCGCGGAGCGTGCTCTGCTTTTATAAGTCAGTCCACCCTCACGTTCGAAAAGCTCGATTAAATGTGTCTGTTCAAGTACCAGCTCGTCAAGGTTGCCATCGCCGTTTTCAATTTTTTGTGACACAGCGTCGATTTCAGCTTGCATATTCTTAAGGTGGTCAAAAACGCTAAGAACTTCGTCGTAAATCGAGCGTGCAGGGTGAGTGCATGCGTGCTGCTGCATATAGCCAACCACTGTGTCTTTAGAAACAGAAATGCTACCAGAAACAGGTGCGACATCGCCGTTTATTATGCGAAAAATCGTGGTCTTTCCGACACCATTAGCACCGATAAAGCCGATTTTATCGTGTGGCTCTACGTTAAAGCTGACATTAGTAAAAAGATTTCGCTCGATGTAAGTCATCGTCAGATTATGAGCCGCAAGTACAGGCATAGTCTCACCTCCAGAAAAATAAAAGTAGAATAAAGTTTATAAAATGGTCGAGAGTAATAAAAAGATACACAGTAAGCGCGAAAGAAATCAGCATATCAGCGACCTTAAGCTGTGAAAACTCGAGTATGTGTAAAAATCTGGCGCTTAAGAAAATCAATAAAAACGGTAAAACACATTTAAGTGCAAAGCCGAGCACATTATTACTGATAAATGTGCGGCTAAGCGGATTTGCTTCATAAAACAGTCCTGTCGATAAAAGTGACACCGTGCATATCCAGTCCACAACATTCAGAAAATAAACAAAGTACAGCTTAACCCCAAGTCGTGAGCTTAAATTACTCTCTAACATAAAAACACCTCAAAGGGTATTCTGCCCTATGAGGTAAATCTTATGTAATTTACTGCTATTTTACAATAGCAAAAGAAAAAAATCAATATATCGAATAATTTTTGTAAAAAACAGTTGACAAATGAATATCAATGTGGTATTATAGTCGAGCGTTAGAAATTCGCTGGTGTAGCTCAGTTGGTAGAGCAGCTGATTTGTAATCAGCAGGTCGGGGGTTCGAGTCCGTCCACCAGCTCCAAACAAGCCTACTGTTTCAGTAGGCTTTATATGTGGGAGAGTTCCCGAGTGGCCAAAGGGGGCAGACTGTAAATCTGTTGTCAGTGACTTCGGTGGTTCGAATCCACCCTCTCCCACCAAAACAATGAAGACATCCAATAGGATGTCTTTTTTGTTTTGGTAAGATGGTGGTAAGCAGAAACGCCGCGTGGTTCGTAAAAGAACCGAAAATACGCGAGAGTGTTTTCGTGTTCTGACTTTCGAGCACGAACAAGATGTCGGGCACCACCCGCAGTGGTCGACAGCTTGAAGAGCGCAGAATATCCACCCAAGTATAATGAAAACTTTATCGCATGACATCCAATAGGATGTCTTTTTTGTTTTGGTAAGATAGTGGTAAGCAGAAACACCGCGTGGTTCGTAAAAGAACCGAAAATACGCGAGAGTGTTTTCGTGTTCTGACTTTCGAGCACGAACAAGATGTCGGGCGCCACCCGCAGTGGTCGACAGCTTGGAGAGCGCAGAATATCCACCCAAGTCTATACAAACCCCTATCGCGTGACATCCAATAGGATGTCTTTTTTGTTTTATTTTTTCTTTATTCATGCTATACTTAAATTAATTTAAATTTAGCGAAAAAATAGCGTTTCTCATTCGTCATAGTTTATGAAAGGAGGGTAAGATATGCCTAACAAAAACCTTAATAAAGACTTCACAAAACTCAAGCAACACGATAAAGACGCTTTTCTTAGAATATATAACGAACTTAAAATTCCTGTTTATACAATTGCGTACAGAATTACTAAGTCTGCTGATACAGCTGAAGATTTAACTCAGGATGTTTTTGTAAAGCTCTTCTCCTCTCCCCCTGACGAAAGCGTTAAAAACTACAGAGCGTGGATTTTTGCTGTCACGAGAAACCTCGCTATAGATAATCTTAAGAAGACAAAAACTTTAAGCTTTGACGATATAGATAATATCGAGCAAGATAATGAAATCAACATTATCACAAGACTTGATATCGAAGAAGCTATGAACATACTATCTCTCACAGAGCGAGAAATTGTAACGCTACACATAAACGCAGGTCTTAGTTTTAAAGAGATTACAAAAATCATAAACCTGTCACTACCATCAACATATAGAAGATACAAAAAAGCCATATCTAAACTCAAAATACTACTCTCAGGAGGTGCTCTATGAAAAGAATAATGTCTACTTTTATCGTATTAATTCTGTTACTAACAACCACCATTACTTGCTGTGCTCAGG
>JAFOED010000148.1 GCA_017380355.1 Ruminococcus sp.
ACTGTGTAAGCAACAGGACCTGAAGCAGAAACTGTTGTGATAGCATCAGCCTTAGCATCGTAGAATGGAGTGAAAGCGTTACGGATCTTTAAGAGACCTGCGTAGTAATCAGCTTCTCCACTCCACTTCTCAAGACGAGTCCAGTCAATAGCGTTGATATTATCAGATGTACGGTATGAGTTAGCATCACCATACTTAGAACGTGCGAACTCAGTACCAGCATTCATAAATGGAAGACCCTGTGCTGTCATAACAGATACAAGACCGAGTCTGAGCTGTGCAGCTACTTCAGGATAGTATGTGTTAGAAACAGTCTGGTTAGCAGTGTAGAGTCTTTCTAAGTCTTTGTTTGTTACGAATGAGTAACCATACTTAGAACGGAGGTCGTCCTGGTTAGTTTTCAGGAGCTTATCGTAGAAAGTGAGGTTATCGTGGTTATCAAGGTAGTTTAACGCCTTTGATGTAGCTGATGTGTTAAAATATGTGAAGTTAGCTTTAGCAGCATCGAGAATAGCAGCGTTAGTTGTGTCGCCCTGTACGAACGCACCTGTTGTACCTGCGTGGTTTGACTCAGAACCTCTTAAGTTCTCAGAGTATGTCTGGTTGAAACCACCGATGCGGTCGTTTAAGAGTCTGAAGTTAGAGTTAGAAGCGCCGTTTGAGATACCAGCGTCGCCGCCTGCCCATGGCTCACCGTACATAAGAATACGAGAGTCGATTTTGTCAAGCTCAGCTCTGGCGTTGTTTAATGTTGTACAATCGAGAGCACCCATAAGGTCGAAACGGAAACCGTCGATGTGGTACTCTTCTACCCAGTACTTTAATGATTCAACAACGTACTTAGAAGTCATAGCCTTCTCTGTTGAGAGACAGTTACCAAGACCTGAACCATTGTAGTAGTTCTGAGCGTCAGACATTCTGTGGTAGTACTTAGGAACTGTTCTAGCAAGAGCAGAACCCTCGAGTACGTATGTGTGGTTGTAAACAACGTCCATTACAACAGCGATGCCTCTGTCGTGGCAAGCCTGTACGAGCTGTTTGAACTCTCTGATACGAGCGTTACCGTCGTAGCAGTCAGTAGCGTATGCGCCGTCAGGAACGTTGAAGTTAACTGGGTTATAACCCCAGTTACGCTGTGGGTCTGAGTTTGTCTCGTCGATACCTGAGAAGTCAGCGATAGGTAAAATCTGGATACAGTTGATACCCTGCTCTACGAGGTAGTCAACGCAAGTAGCGATGTCGCCTTCGCCGTTAACAGTTGTGTTACCTTCTGTGAATGCGAGGTACTTACCTTTGTATTCATCAGAAACGCCTGATGATGGAGAGATAGAGAAGTCACGTACGTGAACTTCCCATACAGATGCCTGAGCAGCTGAATCGAAGAGCACGTGCTGGTCGTCTTCCCAACCTTCAGGGTCAGTAGAATCGAGATCAACTACCATTGAACGCTCGCCGTTAGCACCAACAGCTGTTGCATATGGGTCCTGTGTCTCTGTTGTGCTACCGTCGATTGTAAGGAGGTATGTATAGTAAACATCCTTATAGTCGCCAGTAAGTTTCAGAGTCCAAACGCCTGTAGTAGCATTCTTTGTCATCTGGTGTGTACCAAGGACTTCAGCGCCTGATTCAGCGTCTGTACCTGTAGCATAAAGTTTAACCATTACTGCTGTAGCAGTAGGTGACCAAACTTTAAATGTTGTAGCAGATTTAGTGTAAGTAACACCAAGTCCCTGTTCGTTTTTAGCTGCCTGAGCGTAATCCTCTAAGTAGCTCTGGTTGTGATATCCTGTTGTAGCCGCATCAATCTCAGCAGCGGAGAATCCTACGCTTACTGTAGATACGAGAAGCATCATAACAAGAATACATGAAATAATACTGCGTAATTTCATTAAAATTCCTCTCTTTCTAAAAATTAACCGCATAATTTCAGTTGTAGATATTATAACATAATATCCCCGACAAATAAACTAAAAAACGCAAAATACATGGCACTTTTTTGCACAATCTTTTCGCGATATATTTGTTGATTTAAACCAAAATAAAAACGCTATTTATAGCTTTTTCACAAAATATGTTTCCATATATAGTGAGAAGTAACTAAAAATAGCGTTTATATTTTTATTATTTAACATCAATGTCAGTGAATCCAACTCCAAAAGCTGTGCCGAGAGAAATACAAACAGCTTTTTCTATTTCAGAAAAATAAAGCGCATTAGCCGTACCATCGTGCACTAGTTTCACCTTCACCTTACGGTGTAAATACGAGGATAAGTCTTCGGCAAGGATTTTTGAATAATCTTCACCAAGCTCACAGAGTTTTGCGTATCCTCCGTGGACGCTGTTAAGTTTACCGCCTGCATTATAATTTGCGATGCTTATGATGATTTTATCACTTAACTCAAAGTACTTTGACTGGTTTTTATATGTCTCAACGATAATTTTTACAATATGTTTGTGAAGTTTCAAAGCTTCAACAATAGGATCTTCGTCATCCTTAACTATATCTACGAATTGGGACTTTTCACTTTCCAAAGCCGAAAACTCGCGAATTTCGGAAACACCCTTTGTGACAACACAGCGTTTTGTGTTAGTGTGACCAAAGTCGAACACTACAGAAGTGGTGTTATCATCCATAAGCTTCAGCGCGCATCCCATAGCACCAACGTACGTACCATTGTCAAAAAGCATAATATTGTATGGCTTTACACCTGCCATATCAAAGATATTCTGGATACGCTCTTTAAAGCGTCTGCCAAGCATGGAACTCGCTAAACCACCAACAAAAATAACAGTTTCAAGCTCATTATAGTACTGCCAGTGTTCATCAGTCCATTCAGGACGGGCGTCTCTGTTCTCCTTTTCGCCGAGCTTCAACGTCAAAAGCAGAAGTCCGAGTCTGTCACCGAATTTGTTCGCAACTCTGGACGCAAGTTGGTTGTACTTAACATCCGGACTCACGAGTGCTTTGTCGAGGATTCGTGGCAACATATAATCTTCAACCCCAGATAAATCAACGCCATAAATCGGAGCATTTGCTTTAATCTCATCGACAACAAGCTGTGTACAGAATACGTCTTTGAAGCATCTTCCTTCAATCTCATCTTCAACACCGTAAAGCGGTAATTTAGCCAGTACAGCTCGGTTAAGCGAACAAGTAGACGTTATATATTCAGTTTTTTCTTCTTTCAGATAAGCTAAAAAAGGATTTTTCATAAGCTACCTCTATTTCTCAGCTTCCTGCTGACTCGTAAGCTTTAATTCCTCTGTTCCAGATACACACAGAGATAAACATCAGTACCACAGCTGCAATAACTGTACCGCCTATACAGAATAACGGTTCACCTTTACCGAGGAAATAACTAGCAGGATAGTACGCAGTAAAAGCAAACGGAATAACATATGTAATCAAAGTGCGTACAACTTTATTATAGATTGTAGTAGGATACTTTGAAAAGTCGTTAGTCATATAAACCATATGTGTAATATGACCTGACGCTTTTGTCCAGAAAGCAATCGCTGAAGTTCCGATTTTTAGCGCTGTATAAATAAGGGTCGCAAAAACAACAGCAACGATAAAGAGTGGAATCATATACCATGTAAGTGTGAGTTTAAGCTGAATAAGGCTATACACAATCAGAACTATACCCATAAACAGCTCACCAAAAGCATCAACACAGAATTTCTCTGCGATAACATAGAACAAGCTATTTATCGGACGAGTGAGGTATTTATCAAAATCACCTTTTCTGACGATAAAATAACCAACACTCCACAGGTTATCAAATAAAAGATGGTCAATACCCTTTGGGATAAGTGAGAAACCATAGATAAACAGAATCTCATTAAATCCCCAACCTTCAAGGTCAGGAATCTGGCTGAAAATAATGCCGATAGTCGCAATCTGCACTATCTGACCGATAAGAAAACTGATAGCACCTGTCAGAAAATCAACTTTATATTCCATAAGGTTTTTCATATACTGTGCCACAAAAATGCGGTGGAGTCTGAACATTCTTCCCATAACTCAACCTCCTTGTGAACACAGTCTTTTGACAGCATGTCTCCAGACCAGTTTTGAAATTAGAATCATCACTGCAAGCCAGAACACCTGAAACAGCATTTTGTACACTATCTCAAATGGTGAATACATTCCCATATATATCATAACAGGAGTATATGACAATGATGAAAACGGCAAAAATGACAGAACGCTCGCTAAAAACGGTGGCATAAAAGCAAGCGGAATAGTAGCACCTGAGAGGAAGTTTACTATACATTCTTTCAGAATATCCGCACCCCACAGGTTCTTCAGATAAAACGCCATAAAGCCATAACTAACATTAAAATAGAACGAAATCAGATACGCAAGTATCAGACTCACAACGTATAAAAGGAAATTAACAACATTAAACTGGCACGAGCCTGTAATCACCCATTTATACGCTTCAACACCCACAACGATAGGTGTAAAAATAACTAAAACATTGAATATTTTATTACCAAGTTCCTGAAACAAGAAACACATATCAAAGGAACACGGCTTAATCATTCTCATCGCAATCGAACCGTCACGAATCTCCGTTGCAATAGCATATGTACCATCAGAATAAGTGAGATAACCCGTTAAAAACGTAATGAACAGATACACAACCATATCGTTCATCGAAAATCCCATAAAATCCTGACCCGAAGTACTGTTGAAAACAGCCTTCCACACAAAGAACATTATGAAACACGACATAATCTCGCCAAGCAAAAAGCAAATGAAGTTCGCTCTGTACGCAACAGATTCGAGCATACCCGCACGAGTAAACGGACGGTACGTGCGCATAAATTTCTTAAACTTCATCTATGCTCACTTCCCTTTTGTACAGTCTGCGGATAATCTCTTCGATATCAGCGTCTTTTACGTTGATATCCTTAACGTGAACTTTAGCGAGAGTATAAGACAACATATCTTCGACAGAAATTTTGTCGCTATTGAAACGGACGGATACTGACGCACCCTCGTTTTTAATCTCAACATCGTCTTGTGTTACTTTGAAATCCTCAAGATATACAAGTTTATCAAAGTCATCAGTATGAGTAAGCTCAAAATGCAGGTCACGCATCTGACCAAATTCGCGCTTAAGCTCGCTTATCTGACCATCAAACACCTTCTTACCCTTATCTATCATAACGATACGATTACACAAAAGCTCAATATCAGCTAAATCGTGGGTAGTAAGAATAACTGTTGTTCCCTCTTCTGCGTTGATTTTCTGAATAGCGTTACGGATATTATCTTTAACAACAACGTCAAGACCGATAGTAGGCTCATCAAGAAACAGTACCTTCGGATTATGTAAAAGAGAAGCGGCAATATCCGCTCTCATACGCTGACCGAGTGACAAAGTACGCACAGGGCTTGAGATAAAGTCATCAAGCTCGAGCACTTCGTTTAAAAAAGCCATACGACTTTTAAATTCAGCGTCAGGCACGTCGTAGATTTCTTTTAACACAGAATAAGTTTCTCTAAGCGCCAAATCCCACCACAGCTGTGTACGCTGACCAAAAACAACACCGATTTCTTTTACGTATTTCTGGCGGTTTTTCTGTGGAATATATCCATTTATCTCACATGTACCCGATGTAGGAGTGAGGATACCTGTCAGCATTTTGATTACAGTACTTTTACCTGCACCATTAGGTCCGATGAAACCTAAAATTTCACCTTTAGGCACGTGGAATGTAATAGAGTCGACCGCAGTGATAATTTCGTTGTTAGGTTTAAAAAGTGCTTTAAGACTACCCTTTAAACCAGGTTCTTTAATCGTCTTCTTGAATTCTTTTCTTAAATCATTAACGTATATCATATAAATTCACCTCCGTGGACCTTGTATCAATTAGAATAACACATTATATAGGTTATTACAAGTAATACCGAAATAAAACTGTCGCATTTTATCATAATTAATATTTCTTTGTAACCTTATTTACAGTTATGTCAAAACACTTGATGTGACAAACAAATAGTGCTAAAATGTCACGGTGGCATTTCGTCACATAGGAGGTTGAACATGATAAAATATCTGCTGCATACGCAAGATGTCCTCAGCAGCGAAATAGAAAGTCACGAAAGTTACGGAATAAGTGTCTTTAGTGACGACTTACACATCTGCACTATACACGACATTACAGACAACAAATCAGACATTATACTTCTTATAAAGAAAATAAACGATTTCAAACTCGATCCATGTCACCTGTCACAAGTGGTCGAAGACTACCTTTATGACTTAAGTGTTGATTAAAACATACATACTATGATAAAATATCTGCGGTGATATTATGGTATGCAATTTATGTCCGCGAAAATGCAACGCAATAAGAGATGAACTTATCGGTAGCGGTTTTTGCAAATGCGGTGAAAAAATGAAAGTAGCGAGAATTGCCCCTCACTACTGGGAAGAGCCGTGTATAAGCTCAGAAAACGGATGCGGTGCTGTTTTCTTTTCCGGGTGCACGCTAAAATGTGTCTACTGTCAGAACTACGAGATTTCGAGTGAAAACAACGGGCGTTATATTTCTTCTGTGGAATTATCTGAAAAATTAAAAGAACTCGAGCAAAGCGGTGTACATACTATCGAATTTGTTAGTGCTACACAGTATGTCGATAAGATAATTGAAACGCTCGATATTTACAAACCGAGTGTCCCGATAATATATAACACTTCGGGTTTTGAGAGTGTTGAAACGCTCAGAAAACTAGACGGCTATATCGACGTGTATCTTCCTGACTTCAAATACAGTGACGATACCCTTGCAAAAAGGCTTTCAAACTGTGAAAACTACAGCGAAATCGCAATAAATGCAATAAAAGAAATGCTAAGACAGTGCCCTAACCTTACGTTTGACGATAACGGTATCATTCAAAAAGGCGTTATTATCAGACACCTCGTACTACCTAACCACACTAAAAACAGCATTGGTGTACTACGACTTATAAAAGAGCATTTCTCTGACTCTGTACTACTCAGCTTAATGGGTCAGTACACCCCGTACGCAAAAGCGTTTGATTATCCTGATATTAACAGAAAAATCACACCACGCGAGTATGATAAGGTGCTTGACGAGCTTATTGCTCTCAACTTAGACGGCTTTGCACAGGAGCTTGAATCAGCAGATAAATCTTACATCCCTCAGTGGGATTATTAGAAAAACAAAAAGCAGAAGCGTAGTGCTTCTGCTTTTTTATTTTTTACTTATGGGTTAGTATTATTTCATTGCTATAATAAAAGCTCTTATATACTGCGCCAAATTCGAGTATAGCTTCTTTAATGTCATCGATGCTTATTCGTCTGATATCTGTAGCATATGCATTAGCATAGATACATTTATTAATCGATATACTAAAACATTTTAACACCATAATAAATAATATTATATTTTATAGAATCAGAACTAAAGGTTTGCGAATTAGGGTTTGTTTTATCCAACACATTCAAAAATCTATCCACATAAAAGTATGTATCTAAAGGGTCTGCAAGTTTAGCACAATACCTCTGAATCCAAGTGGCTTCATGTATACTTACCGAATTATGTTTGTATAATATACCTAAAATATATAGTTGTGAAGTATTCATAGTTTCAAGTTGGACAAGAAAACGCTGAATGTATGTAGCATCCATTATTGTCATCTTACCATCGTTATTAACATCATGACGTACTGTGTTATATGTGCACAACAAGTTATACTGGTACATCAATTCATAGAATGCTGTATTAACACGACGGTCGACTATGCTTTCGTCAGCTAAGAGTTCTTTTGCCTGTGCTAGTTCAGACTGAAAATCATTCCACAGCTCTTCATCATAATAGCCGTTATCATTATTTTCTTTTTCGCAGATAGCAACGAGTTCTTCTACTTCGACTCTATCGATAACGATATTTCGAAGTTCTTCGCGCATTTTATCGCACAGTAAGGTAGCAGTCTCTAAGTTTATTTCGCCATCGTAAAGAGTTTTACCTTCTTCATAAGTCAAATACATACATAAAGCTTCCCAACATGTCTCTTCGGCACTTTCGGAATCTACGGTTTCCAACCAGTTAGGATCTTCAGCCCCTGGAATAGGTGGATTGTAATAATCCTGACCAATACCGAAAGCATAAAACATTTCGAGATTAAGGTTGTATAGCTCCCAAAGTTTTTGTTCAAGTTCATCATCTGTGTCTTCTGCAAACGCTGTCACAGCAGACAGACACACAAGCACCAAAGCGAGAAGTAATGAAATAAGTCTTTTGAGTTTTTTCATATTATCACCTCATAAATGATTTAATATTAATAAATATTATGTTTAGTAAGCCATCGGAATCCTCTCCTAATTATTGAATTCTTTATGTATAAATTATAACATATTTTTGCTCGAAAAACGTTTCTGGTAAAAATTGTACGTTTTCTGGTATAATCTGCACTTTTTATTTCGCGTAAAGAATTATAAGTTAAATATCAGGCATTGTTCCAAAAAATTACACTTGACAATACCTCTTTTATTTAATTATACCACTATAAAGAAACGCTTGCTATTAGCATTGTACACAAACGTAACCGCAACTTTTTTATATATAAAACAAAAACAAAAGCCATCCGAAATTCGGATGGCTTTATTTCTGCCTTTAAGGCTTATATGCTATTTTATTTAGCGTAGTCAATCGCACGGCTTTCGCGGATGATGTTGACTTTAATCTGACCCGGATATTCGAGGTCTTCTTCAATCTTCTTGCAGATATCTCGTGCAAGTGAAGCCATATTATCATCTGTAACAACCTCAGGCTTAACCATGATTCTGATCTCACGACCAGCCTGAATAGCAAATGATGTTTCAACACCGTTAAATGATGACGCAACCTCTTCGAGCTTCTGTAAACGCTTGATGTAGTTCTCGAGGTTTTCTCTTCTTGCGCCCGGACGAGCAGCTGAGATAGCGTCGGCTGCCTGTACGATACAAGCAACAACTGTTTTAGCTTCAACATCACCGTGGTGAGCGTGAATAGCGTGAACAACAGCTTCGCTTTCTTTGTACTTTTTAGCCATATCTACGCCGATTTCGATGTGGCTGCCCTCGATTTCGTGGTCGAGTGCCTTACCGATATCGTGGAGTAAACCTGCACGCTTAGCAACTGTCGGATCCATACCAAGCTCAGAAGCGATGATACCAGAAAGGTAAGCAACTTCTAATGAATGGTTAAGTACGTTCTGACCGTAGCTTGTACGATAGCGAAGTCTACCGAGTAACTTAATAAGTTCAGGGTGAATACCGTTAACGCCTGCTTCAAGTACAGCGCGTTCACCCTCCTGCTTGATAGTAGCTTCGACTTCACGTCTTGCCTTATCAACCATTTCCTCAACTCTAGCAGGATGGATACGACCATCAGAGATGAGCTTTTCAAGTGAAATACGGGCAATCTCACGTCTGACAGGCTCAAAGCTTGAGAGTGTGATTGCTTCAGGTGTGTCGTCAATAATGAGGTCAACACCTGTTAAGGTCTCGATAGCGCGGATATTTCTACCCTCTCTACCGATGATACGACCCTTCATCTCGTCGTTCGGTAATGGAACAACGGATACGGTAGCCTCAGCTACCTGATCAGCTGCAAGACGCTGGATAGCAAGAGAGATAATGTTTCTCGCTTTCTTTTCCTGCTCGTCTTTGAGCTGCTGCTCGAATTCCATAATTTTAAGAGATTTCTCGTGTGAGAGCTCAAGCTCAAGCTGTGAAAGCAAATAAGCTTTAGCCTGCTCTACTGTGTAACCAGAAATCCTTTCGAGCATTTCAAACTGACTTTTCTTAATGGTTTCAACCTCAGCAAGTTTTGCTTCGGCTTCTTTCATTTTCTTTGCGACTTTTTCTTCCTTTAACTCGACGTTATCTAACTTCTTGTCAAGGGTTTCTTCTTTTTGCTGGATGCGTCTTTCCTGACGCTGAACCTCCTTACGACGGTCAGAAAGCTCTTTTTCACTCTCATTTCTGAGGCGGTGAACTTCGTCTTTACCCTCGAGGATGGCTTCTTTTTTCTTAGCTTCAGCGGTTTTAATCGCCTCAGAGACGATACGCTTAGCCTCCTGTTCTGCACTGCCGATTTCAGCTTCAGCAACCTTTTTACGATACAGTGAACCAATAACCGTACCGACTACGAGTGCTAAAACAACACCTAAAGCAGTTAACAGGATTTTTAACCACAAGTCCATTTGATTTGACACCTCCTTGATATTTGTTAGTTAAAAACTAATCAAACTCAACTCATGGGTGCCGTTAATATAAGATATTCAGTTTTAATCTAGAACCAAACCGCACCCAAAACGGTGCAGGTCAAAAAAATGATAAAAGATATAAATAAAATATCTATGAATAACGGCTCTTTAAAGAGTCCAATAAGCGAATAGGAACACGGCCCGAGTGGCCCTATGCTCCGAGCATACACAATATGCTTAATATAATATTATTATACAGTAATAATAAAGTCAAGTAAAAATACCCTATTTTTATAAAAAATATTTATAATTTAGAAAAATAAATCCTATCACAAATGAATTTTTATTCGTCAGTTTACGACATATATTTTTATATACAGCTTCAATCTCGCCTGCTTCTTTTTCTAACAAACACAGACAATTTTTGACAACATCATAACAAAGAACTATCACAAAAAATACGTCAAAAAATCATAAAATTTGTTTTTTGTATACTTTTAACTAAAATTTTCAAAAAATTTGTTGCTTTTGACAGCTAATTTGACGGTTTTTATAAAATATGTACGAAAACTTTGTTATTAAAATTGCAGTTTTACTTGAATTTGTACTAACAAAATGATATTATATTCTCGATGTATAATGTAAATTATATAATTGAATATATTTAGAGGAGAGAAAATTCATGAATTATCAGATTTTTGACGAAAGAACCCCTCTTGAACTGTTCCACGGCGGTGACGCAGTAAGAGCTTACGACTTCTTAGGCGCACACAAAGTTAACTGGGACGGCAAAGATGGTGTTGTTTTCCGTGTATGGGCTCCTAACGCCCTCACTGTTTCTGTTGTTGGTAACTTCAACAACTGGGATCAGACAGCAAACTATATGTACAAAATTTCTGACGGTGGTGTGTGGGAACTTTTCATCGAAGGACTTTATGATTTCGAAATCTATAAATACTGCGTTGAAACTCCTTGGTTTGAGAAACTCCTCAAATCTGACCCTTACGCATTCCATACTCAGACAAGACCTGACAACGCATCTGTTGTATACGACTTAAACAACCACATCTGGAGCGACGGTGAATGGTTCGAAGCTAAGAAAAACAAGAACCACTTCGAAGAACCATTAAACATCTACGAAGTTCACGCTGGCTCATGGAGAAAATATTTAGACGGCAACGTATTCTCATACGACAAACTCGCTGAGGAGCTCATCCCTTACGTTAAGGAAATGGGTTACACACACATCGAGTTTATGCCTATGACAGAGTATCCGTTTGACGGCTCATGGGGTTATCAGGTAACTGGTTACTTTGCTCCTACTTCCCGTTACGGCAATCCTGACCAATTCATGAACTTTATCGACTTATGTCACCAGAACGGTATCGGTGTTATCCTCGACTGGGTACCAGCTCACTTCCCTAAAGACGCTCACGGCTTAGGTCGTTTCGACGGTATTCACTGCTACGAATACGAAGATTCCCGTAAGGGCGAGCACAAGGAGTGGGGTACATACGTATTTGACTACGCACGTTACGAAGTTATCTCCTTCCTCGTATCAAGTGCTATGTTCTGGCTCGATAAATACCACATCGACGGTATCCGTGTAGACGCTGTTGCTTCTATGCTTTACCTCGACTACAACCGTAACGACGGTGAGTGGGTTGCTAACTGCTTCGGCGGTCGCGAACACTTAGAGGCTGTTGAATTCTTAAAGAGACTCAACACAGCTGTTCACCTCCACCACCCAGAGGTTATGATGATTGCTGAAGAAAGTACATCATGGCCAATGGTTTCAAAGCCTGTTTACGACGGCGGTCTTGGCTTTGACTACAAGTGGAACATGGGTTGGATGAACGATATGCTCTCTTACATGTCACTCGACCCACTGTGGAGACCATATCACCACGATAACATCACATTCAGCTTCCTGTACGCATTCTCTGAGCACTTCCTGCTCCCTATCTCCCACGACGAGGTAGTTTACGGCAAGGGCTCTCTCATCAATAAAATGCCTGGCGACTACAACGACAAGTTCGCAGGCGTAAGAGTATTCCTCTCATACATGATGGCTCACCCTGGTAAGAAGCTCACATTCATGGGCGCTGAACTCGGTCAGTTTGACGAGTGGAACTCAACAGAGGAACTCCAGTGGGGTTTACTCCAGTACGAAAGACATCAGCAGTTAAATCTCTTCATCAAAGACCTCAACAAATTCTACCTTGATAACAAGTGTATGAGTCAGGTTGACTTCTCATGGGAAGGCTTTAACTGGATTCACCACGACGACTATCAGCAGAGCATTATTGCTTTCCGTCGTATCGACAAGGACGGCAACTCTGTTATCGTAGTATGTAACTTCCAGCCAGTACGTAGAGAAAACTATTCTATCGGTGTTCCTGATTTCGGTGTGTACACAGAAATCCTCAACACAGATGATCCTAAGTACGGCGGTTACGACTGCACAAACAACCCTGAACTTATCAACGCTTCAGTTGAGCCTATGCACGGTTTAGAACAGTCTATCAACATTTCTGTTCCACCTATGGGTGCTGTTTACCTCAAGTGCGTTGAAAAGAGAGAGAACCCAAGAGTAAGAGCATTAAAAGAAGCTGAGGCTAGAGCTAAGGCTGAAGCAGAAGCTAAAGCTAAGAAAGAAGCAGAAGAGAAAGCTAAGAAGAAGGCTGCTGCAGCTGAGAAGAGAAAAGCTACTTTAGCTCGCAAGAAGGCTGAAAAAGAAGCTGCTGCAAAAGCTGAGGCTGAAAAGGCTGCTAAGGCAGAAGTAAAAGCTGAAGTAAAAGAAGAAGCTAAAGCTGAAGAAAAGCCAGCTAAGAAAGCGTCATCTAAGAAAGCTGCTCCTAAAAAAGCAGAAGAGAAAGCTCCGGCTAAAAAACCAGCTGCTAAAAAAGCTACAAAAGCTGACAAATAAAACTACATCACAATGTTAAAATCTGGGCGGGGTTTCACTCCGCCCAAAATCAAATCCTTTTATGGAGGTAAAACTCATGCGTCCTAAAAAAGAAGTGGTCGCTATGCTTCTCGCCGGTGGACAAGGCTCACGTTTAGGCGTGCTCACAAAAAAGCTCGCTAAACCTGCGGTTCCTTTCGGCGGCAAATACAGAATCATCGACTTTCCTCTCTCCAACTGCACCAACTCCGGTATCGAAGCTGTAGGCGTACTCACACAGTACCAGCCTCTTATCTTAAACGAATACATCGGTAACGGTCAGCCATGGGATCTCGACGGTATAAGCTCAGGAGTTACTTGTCTTCAGCCTTACGAATCAAAGGAAGGTTCAGACTGGTACTCAGGCACAGCGAACGCAATTTATCAGAATATCGACTTTATTGACAGATACGACCCAGAATATGTCGTTATCCTCTCAGGTGACCACATCTACAAGATGAATTATGCCGATATGATTAAGTTCCACAAGAAGAACAACGCTGACTGCACAATCGCTGTTATCGATGTTCCGCTTGAAGAAGCCTCACGTTTCGGTATTCTTAACACAAACCCTGACGGTTCTATCTACGAGTTTGACGAGAAGCCTGCTGTGCCTAAAAGCACTAACGCTTCTATGGGTATTTACGTATTCAGCTGGAATAAATTAAGAAAGTACTTAATCGAAGACGAGAAGAAAGAGAACTCAAGCAACGACTTCGGTAAAGACGTCCTCCCTGCTATGCTTAACGCAGGCGAGAAAATGATGGCTTATCCTTTTGAAGGCTACTGGAAAGATGTCGGTACTATCGACAGCTTGTGGGAAGCAAATATGGACCTTCTCGACCCTAATGTCACATTAAGTCTTAAACACGTATACTCACGCAACCCAATGATGCCACCACACTACGTTGGTGAAAACGCAGAGATTCAGAATTCAATGCTTGCTGACGGCTGTAACGTCGACGGTAAGCTCGAGTTCTCTATCCTCTTCCCTGGTGTTACTGTAGGCAAGGGTGCAACAATCAATTCATCTATCATTATGCCTGGTGCTGTTATCGGCGAAGGCGCAAATATTCAGTTCTCTATCATTTCTGAAAACACAGTTATCGGCAAAAACGCACAGATTGGTAAAAATCCATCTGAAGTTGAAAACCGCGACGACTGGGGCATCACTGTAATCGGCGATGAGCTGAAAATCGGTGACAACGTAGTTATCGGTGCTAAAGAAATGATTGACCACGATGTGGAGGTGTGATTATGGGATCTAACAATATTTTAGGCTTAATTTTCGCTAACACATTTGAGGAAAACGTTCCTGAAATCACAGCACACCGTACTATGGGTTCTGTTCCTTTCGGTGGCAAGTACAGACTTATCGACTTTCCTCTGTCAAATATGAGCAACTCAGGTATCAACAACGTTGGTGTCATCACCAAAAGTAACTTCCTGTCCCTTATGGACCATTTGGGAACAGGAAATGCGTGGGATTTAGCAAAACGCAGAAGCGGTCTGACTATTCTCCCACCGTACAAAGAACACAGCTTCAACAGTATCATAGAAACTCTTTATACACTGCACGGTTTCATTGAACACGGAACTGAGGAATATGTACTCATTGATAACGCAGGTTGCGTATCAAACTTCAATTACAGAAAGTTACTTGAATTCCATGAACATAAAGGTGCCGACATCACTTTTATATACTCAAAGAAGAGCAGAGAGTGTGAAAAACAGTCAGAAGGCACAGCACTTGATATTGATGCAGACGGAAAAGTAACAAAAGTTCTGCTTCCTTCAATCACACACAGCGATACAACTTACACTTCTGGGGCATTCCTTATCAAGAAAGATTTACTTATGAATATGGTCAGAAATCTCGTCGCTGAAAACAAAAACGATTTCACAAGAGATTTCCTCCAGCCTAATGTGAATAAACTGAAAATCTATGCATATGAAAACACAGGTTACTGTGCAATAATCACCTCAATGAAGGATTATTACAGAGCTAGCATGGATTTGATGAACCCACAGGTCAGAGCTGATCTTTTCAACCCTAAACACCCTATCTACACAAAAGTAAGAGATGATATGCCTAGCCGCTACGGTTTAGAGAGCTCAGTTAAGGGCTCACTTATCGCTCAGGGTTGCACTATTGACGGCACAGTTGAAAACAGTATAATATCTAAGGGCGTAAGAATCGGTAAAGGTGCTCACGTTAAAAACTGTATCATAATGCAGGATACCGTAATCGGCGAAAACGCTGATCTCAGTCACCTTATCATCGACAAAGACGTTACTGTCAGCGAAGGAAAAACAATCATCGGTTGTGAATCATACCCGATGTATATCGGTAAACGCTCTGTTATTTAAACTTTGGAGGCAAATAAATGAAAATTCTTTATTGTGCAAGCGAAGCTAACCCATTTGCGGGTAGCGGCGGACTTGCTGACGTTGCTGGCTCTCTGCCACATACTCTGTGCAGAAAAGGTCAGGATTGCAGAATCGTTATGCCACTTTACGGCACTATCCCACAGGATCTCAAAAATCAGATGAACTTTATCACAAACTTCACTGTTCCTGTTTCCTGGCGTCATCAGTATTGCGGTCTTTTCTGGGCTAGATGGAACGACTGCACATACTACTTCATTGATAACGAATATTACTTTAATCGTAACGCTCTGTACGGCTTCTACGATGATGCTGAGAGATTCGCATTCTTCTCACGCGCTATCCTTGAGATGCTTCCGTACATTGATTTCCACCCAGATATCATCCACACTAACGACTGGCAGACAGCTTTAGTTCCTGTTTACTACTATCTGTTCTACTCTAAGAACCCTTGGTATCACAACATCAAGAGCGTTTTCACTATCCACAACATCCAGTATCAGGGTAAGTATGGTTGGGACGTTAACACTGAGTGTGTTGGTATTCCTGAATCAGAACAGAAGATTCTCGAGATGGACGGAAAGCTCAATATGATGAAGGGTGCTATCCAGTGTGCAACTCGTGTAACTACTGTTTCGCCTAGTTATGCTGCTGAAATCAAAGACCCATGGTACAGCCATGGTCTGCACCACCCACTTATCAACAACCACTACAAACTCTGTGGTATCTTAAACGGTATCGACTGTCCTAGTTACGATCCTGCTACTGACTATCAGCTCTACTGTAACTATACTAAAGAGAATATGGGCGGTAAGGGTGAATGTAAACGCGCTTTACAGGAAAGACTCAACCTTCCACAGTCATGGGATACCCCTATGGTCGCTATGATTACTCGTCTTGTTTCACACAAAGGTCTTGATCTTGTTCGTGGCGGTATCGAAGACCTCCTGAACACTCAGAAGATGCAGTTTGTTATCTTAGGTTCAGGCGACGAAGAGTACGAACAGTTCTTCAGAGATTTACAGTGGAAATATCCGGATAGAGTTCGTTTCTGTCAGGGCTTCGTTCCTGAACTCGCAAGAAAGATTTACTCTGGTGCTGATATCTTCCTTATGCCTTCTAAGCAGGAGCCTTGCGGTCTGTCACAGATGATAGCTCTCCGCTATGGTACAATCCCTGTAGTTCGTGAAGTTGGCGGTCTTAAGGACTCTGTATTTGATTCATACGACAACTATGGCAACGGCTTCACTTTCAAAAACTACGATATCGCTGATATGTGTAACGCTGTTAAGCGTGCGCTTTCAGGTATCTACGACAACGAAGGTTGGCATCAGCTTATGTGGCGTGCTATGATGAGTGACAACAGCTGGGAACGCTCAGCTCAGGACTACATCAACGTCTACGAAGACACTTTGAATTGGATATAAGAATAAAACGGAGAGGTTACCCCTCTCCGTTTTTTGATATATAAAATACTATTGATTTTAGTTTTTTCTTGTGATATAATATGCTGTAGCGCAAGCCGTATTATATTTCGTATGAATAAGCGAGCAACAGGCCCTGTACGATTGTGGCCTGTGAACCATGTCAGGCGGGGAACCGAGCAGCATTAAGCAGAACTCGCGATGCGATGCAGTAAGTCTGTTGTTCACTTATTTGTACGATTAGCCGATTTCGGCTACGGCTTGCTTTTTTGTTAGGAGTGAGATTATGTATCAGGTTTTATATCGTAAATACAGACCTTCTACCTTTGAAGACGTCGTTGGTCAGCCACAGGTTACTGTTACGCTGAAAAACGAACTGAAATCAGGCAGAGTTAATCACGCGTACCTGTTCACCGGCTCTCGTGGTACCGGTAAGACAACCTGTGCGAAAATTCTCGCTAAAGCGGTCAACTGCTTAAATCTTGTTGACTCTAATCCGTGCGGTGTGTGCGAAAACTGTAAAGGCATTGACTCGGGCGAAATCCTCGACGTTGTTGAAATGGACGCTGCGTCTAATCGTAAAATCGACGACATCAGAAGCATTATCGACGAGGTTGCTTTCACCCCTGCACGTGCTAAGTACCGTGTGTACATCATCGACGAGGTTCATATGCTCACAACAGAAGCGTTCAACGCTCTGCTTAAAACTCTCGAAGAACCTCCGAAACACGTTATCTTTATTCTTGCGACTACCGAAGTACACAAGCTTCCTGCGACTATCACATCACGTTGTCAGCGCTTTGACTTCCACCGTATCGCACCGAAAGATATCGCATACAGACTGCAGATTATTGCAGACAGCGAGAACATCACATTAAGCGATGAAGCAGCACTTCTCATCTCTGTTATCGCTGACGGCGCTTTAAGAGATGCGATTTCGCTTCTCGACCGCTGTATCGGCATTGCTGAAAAGGACATCACAGCAGATGTAGTACGCTCTGCCGCAGGACTTGCGAGCAAGAGTCACCTCTTTGAGCTGTGCACCTGCACTATAAATAAAAATCCAGCGAAAGCGCTCTCTATTATCGACAAGCTCTACGGCGAGTCAAAGGATATAATCAGATTATGTGACGAGCTTATCTCGCACTTCAGATCGCTGATGCTCATTAAAACTGTCAAGAACGCGCGCGAAATGCTCGCTTTTGCTGACAGAGAGTTTGACGCAGCACAGTCACAGTGCGACTACCTCTCGCTTGCAGACATCGTATACTCGATGGATGTACTGTCAGGTGCTTTCGAGCGTATGGGTAAAGGCGCTAACAACCGTACCGAACTCGAGATGGCTATTGTTAAACTCTGTGCTCCTGAACTCGAAGCTACCACGGAAGCTCTCACAGTACGTGTGACAGCTCTCGAAAAAACAGTGAAAATGCTCAGTGCAACTGGCGTTAGTACTCCTGCAGCTCCTGTCGTTTCTGCAGCTCCTATAGCTCCTATAACACCTGCTCCTGTAGTTTCCGCACCTGTTTCCCCTGCTGATGAAATTAAGGTAGAAGAAAAGGTTGAAGAAACACCTGTAGCAACAAAGGTTAAAGAACAGGAAGCTGAAGAAACTAAAGAGGTTACAGAAGAACCTGAAAAAGCTCAATCTCCACAGGAAGAGATTCCTCTCCCTGATGAACCTGTCAAAGCTGTAGCACCTATAGAAGAAACTCCTGCTCCTCAGCTTGAGCCACCTAAAGTACCACAAGAAGAAGTTAAACCACAGCCTAAGCCTGCTGTTGACTTAAACTCTGTCTACAACAACGCTGTGCCTATGCTTGAGTGGCCTGAGGTTATCAACAACTTAAAGCGTTACTCACGCGCTATTTCTGCCGCATTTGAGGGCTCAAACGCCTACATCAGCGGCGACTACTTACTTATCGATACTGACCAGGAGATTGCTTTCCAGTTACTTAAAAAATCTGCTCAGCGTGACAACATCCGCAAGGCGGTTTGTGAGGTTACTGGACGCACATACAAACTCGGTCCATATAAAAAGCCTGAAAAAGAAGAGAAAAAAGACGATGTACTCACAAAATTCATCGCTAATCTCAAAGAATCAGGAATCAACGTAAACGAAGAATAATACAAGAGAGGAAGATATATATGAAAGCAAGATTACCAAAGGGTTACGGTGGCGGTGGCGCGAGCAATTTCCAGCAGCTCGCTCGTCAGGCTCAGAAAATGCAGGACGATATGGCTAAAGCTACCGAAGAATTAAACGCTAAAGAATACGAAGCTACAGCAGGTGGCAACGCTATTAAGGTAGTAGTTAGTGGCGAACTCGAAGTTAAGTCTATCGATATCCAGCCAGAAGTTGTAGATCCGGAAGATGTAGAAATGCTCTCTGACCTCGTTATGGCTGCTGTAAACGAAGCTTTACGTGCTGCTAACAAGGACAAAGAAGAAACTATGAACTCAATCTCAGGCGGACTTGATTTAAGCTCAATGGGTATGGGTGGTTTATTCTGATGGGTAGCTTCAACGTAGCACCACTTGCAAAGCTCATAGAGCAGTTTGAGCGTTTGCCGGGTATCGGCTCGAAAACCGCTCAGCGACTCGCGTACTTTGTACTCAATATGCCAAAAGAACAGGCAAAAGAGTTCTCCACCGCTATTATTGACGCTCACGAGAAAATCCGTTACTGTGACGTGTGCTGTAACTTCTCTGACCAGGACTTGTGTCCTGTCTGCAGAAGCACAAACCGCGACACATCTGTAATCTGTGTTGTCGAAACACCTCGTGATGCAATAGCACTCGAGAACACTCACGAATACAACGGCACGTATCACGTGCTCCACGGAGCTATTTCTCCATTAAACGGTGTTGGTCCCGACCAGCTGTGTATAAAACAGCTTCTGAACCGACTTAACGATGACACTGTTAAAGAAATCATCATGGCAACCAATCCAACCGTTGAGGGCGAAGCTACCGCGATGTATCTCTCTCGCCTGCTCAAACCTATGGGTATAAAAGTCACACGTCTTGCATACGGTATACCTGTCGGCGGTGACCTTGAATACGCTGACGAAGTTACTCTCGCGAGAGCTTTAGAAGGCAGGAATGAACTGTAATGAAAGAAAGTATCAAAACTATCGCACAAAATAAAAAAGCGTTCCACGATTACTTTGTCGATGAAAAATACGAAGCCGGAATCGAGCTGTGCGGCACTGAGGTGAAATCTCTGCGTCAAGGCAGAGTTAACCTTAAAGACTGCTGGTGCAATATCGTCGAAGGCGAGATTTTTGTAAACTCGATGCACATAAGTCCGTACGAACGCGGTAATATATTTAATAAAGACCCACTTCGAGTCCGCAAATTACTGATGCACAAACGTGAAATCAACAAGCTCTACGGACTTTTAAAGCAGGACGGATACTCACTCATCCCTCTCTCCCTTTACTTCAAAGGAAGCAGAGTGAAAGTCGAGCTCGGACTGTGCAGAGGTAAGAAGCTCTACGACAAGCGTGAAGCGATGGCTCAGAAAGCCGCAAAACGCGATATCGAGAGAGCTATGAAAGAAAAGCAACGAGGTTGATGTTTACCGATCATCTTATTTTATGGGGATGTAAAGGTTTCGACGGGGATCACAAACCTTGGTAAGCGAGTAGTGGCGAGGCACCACTTTAAAAGCTTCAACTTAAAAAATAAACAACAACAATAAAGTTGCTTTAGCTGCTTAATGCAGCTCGCTCCCCTATTGAGTACCACGGCAATAGGCTGAGCGTCGACTAGTGGTTTCTGTGAACAGCCCACGCCTTTAAGCTGTCACACATAAAAGGCTACTAAACTGTAGAGCCTGTTGTTGGGCGCTGCAGCAAGGGAATGTTAATACATCAACTGCACTCGGAGAAAGCCTTGGGGAGAGGTTTTCGGACAGGAGTTCGATTCTCCTCATCTCCACCAAAAAAGTCGCAATCGTATATACGGTTGCGACTTTTATTTTGCGTGCATTGCAGTAGGAACTCACATAGAATTATACAATGAAAAATCTATATAAAAAAAGAGCTGTTTCAAAAAAACGAGTGAAACAGCTCTTTTTATTAGTTTATATAATATTTTTATTAATATAAATATAAAACAATTTGATTTACAACGATGGTATAAGCTGTGCAATAAATCTCTGAATCATTGTTGCATCTATAATGGTTATTCTGCCATCTTTGTCGGTATCAGCACAAGCTATTCTGTTTTCAGGAATAGTAGTCAACTGAGCTATGTGGCGCTGAATAAATGTTGCGTCAATAATAGTCACTTTGCCATCGCCGTCCACATCGCCAATTAACGCTAACACTGGAATAACCTCTTGTGGTACAAGAACTTTACCACATTCAGAACAATGGGAACCGTCAGTCAATCCCTCTTTTTCATGAGTAGCTGCATAACCTTTATCAATAACCTCAGTGTGGCCTTTTACAGGAACAGTTTCCTGTTTGATTAACACTTTCTCACACACTGTACAATGTTTACCCTCTGTCAGACCTGTATTCTCACAGTCAGGTGCAACTGCTTTGTCGATAACTTCAGTATGTCCCGTAGCATCAACCTCATCATCGGTGTAAGTATCACCACAACGAGAACAAGTATATGTTGTATACCCGTTTTCCTCACAAGTAGGTGCAACAACAAATGCTACATAGTCATGACCTAATGCTGCTTCTAGTTCCTCACCGCATACTGTACACTCCCGTGCGTGAGTACAATCAGCCCCAGTTCCTAAAGAATGACCTTTTGCAGGGATTGCTTCCTGTGGAGTTAAAACCTTATCGCAGACTGAACAATGTGTACCATCTGTTAATCCGTTTTCTTTACAGGTAGCGTTGTAGCCTTTATCAACAACTTCCTTGTGACCCAAAGCATCAACAACCTCCTGAGCAATCAACACCTTGTCACAAGTTAAACAGTGCTTACCCTCTGTAAGTCCTGTATTCTCGCAATCAGGTGCAACTGCCTCGTCAATAACTTCTGTGTGCCCAAGGGCATCTACTGTTTCTTGTTTGACTAAAACTACATCACATACAGAACAATGCTTACCTTCTGTAAGTCCTGTATTTTCACAATCAGGCTCTACAGCCTCATCTACAACTTCAGTATGACCTGTTGCTTTTTGTGTCACTTCAGTATATGAATGACCACAATAATCACACGTAGTTATCAACTCACCGTTTTCAGTACATGTCGCTTGTTTTGTATTAATTTTTGTATAAGAATGACCTGTAGGTGCAACATATGAATCAGTATATAAATCTCCACATCCAGAACAGAAATATTCTGTAAAGCCTTCCCACAAGCATCCTGGTGGGTAAATCATAATATCATAATCATGTTCTGCCAAAGGTTGGTAATTTCTGTAGTCCACACACTGGCATAAATCACATATATACCTATCATAACCTTGCTTTATACACGTAGAAGCGACAGTATCGCAATAACTACTATAAGCATGATTACAAGTGACTAGCCCCTTATTTAAATCTCTTCTAAATTCCGCCATACAATTTTCTATATACTTATCAAAACCCATCAAAGCTTCAGGAGCGGTATTTTCTTTAATGTCTTCAAGAAGAGAATCATATCCATCCTCTCTATTAATATTAATACAAGCATCTGCATAATTAGCCATTGCCACACGAGAAGCTTCGAACATAAAACGATAATCACTTATCAATTCATCAGATACTGTTTGCCCATTAATTTTACAGCGTATCATATCTGTCAGCAAACTTGTTCTTCCACTAAGAACTGTTGTATGAAAATCGTAAGCAACTATAGCACCATACAACTCATCAATTTTTGCACCCTGATATACATAGTTGTAAATTAGCTTAGCCATAGTTTTAACTACTTTACTAGTTATTGATAAATCTGTACCTGTAGTTATTACACCTGCTGACCAATCCACAAAATCGTCTAACAAATCAGTTGTAATCTCTAACGCTTGATCATTTAAATATTTATCTAATACCCAAGTCTGTGGATCTTCCTTTATTTTTGTAAGATTATCACAAATAGCCTCATATAAAGGAGATGTTGTTGAAATATTTTTCTTAAGTGTCTCAAGAGTTTCCGTTTCAACCTCTAACATTTGGCAAGAATACAGCAAAAGATCAGCAGCATCTACAGCATAATCAACTGTTGAGAAAAAAGTACTGATGCCATTAGGTTTTTTCTTAAATATTTTATTTGCAAGTGCTTTTGTCTCATCCTCGCTTAAACATGATGTTCTGGTTGCTACCTCTTTTATAAAGTTACTCTTTTGAAAATCGATGACAGCTGAATCTGTTACATCTAGTCCTTTTATGCTGAATTTAAAATCCTTATATTTCTTTTCGACTTTTTTCCAATTCTCATAAACTACATCTTCACAACCTTGAAGCTCCTTGAGATAGTTTAATGCGTTTTTTTCCAACCATTCTTCTTCTGTTGATTGCGCTAACCCGATAGAGGCAGCT
>JAFOED010000149.1 GCA_017380355.1 Ruminococcus sp.
ATTCCGTAGGTACAGACTTTACCTTTCGGTATAGAACAGACAACATCGTAAATTCTATCATAAACGCTATCCATTTACTCACCCTTTAAAAGCAGGCACACACTCTCGCAGTGCGCGGTGCGTGGGAATAAATCTACAGGGGTTATTTCTTTTACAATATACTTAAGCTCTTCGAAAAGCTTTAAATCACGCGCTAAAGTCGCTGGGTCACATGACACGTAAACCACACGTGAAGGCTCCATCTGAGTGATAGTGTGGATAAGCTCCTCTGTCAGTCCTTTTCGCGGAGGGTCTACTATAACAACGTCGGGTTTTATTCCCTCTTTTTCAAGCTGTAATCCCGCTTTTGTAGCGTCAGCGCAGATGAAACGAGCGTTTGTTATGCCGTTATTCTCGGCGTTAATCTTTGCGTTTTCGATAGCTTCGTCGATAATCTCGACACCTATCAGCTCTTTACACTCTTTCGCCATCGTAAGACCTATAGTACCCGTACCACAGTAAAGGTCCATAAGCACTTCGCTACCTGTAAGACAAGCGTACTCTTTCGCTTTTTCGTAGAGCTTTTGCGCCTGAATTCGGTTCACCTGATAAAACGCAAGCGGTGACAGCTCAAATTTCAAGCCACAAAGCACGTCTTCTATGCTTTCTTTGCCGTAAACTACGATGTTTTTATAGCCTAAAATCACGTTGGTTTTCTCTTTGTTCACGTTTATAACGATGCTTTTTACCTGTGAGTATTTTTCTATAATGGAATTAAACAACTCATCCTGATGAGGAAAGCTCTCGCCGTTTACGACCACGCACACCATAACTTCACCTGTTTTTTCTCCAACTCGAAGATACAGGTGTCGGATTTTTCCGCTGTGCTTTTCTTCGTCATAAATAAGATACGGGTGTTTTGTGACAAACTCTTTAAAGGTTTGTGAAATCTGGGTGAAAATAGGGGGAGATAAAAGACAGTCGTCACAGCTTGCGATTCGGTGGCTGTGGCGTGAATAAAATCCCATCTCAACCTCACCGTTTTTATTAAGCGAAACCGGAATCTGCGCTTTGTTTCTGTATCGGTCGACTCGCTCGTCAGCGCCGATTATGTCAACTACCTTTTCTCCGTCGACTTTACCGATTCGAGTTAAAGCGTCGTACACTTTCTTAAACTTAATCTGTTTTTCAGCAGTGTAACTTAAGTGTCTGTAAACACAACCGCCACAACGATTTGATACAGGACACAAAGGCTCAATTCTGTGCTCACTTTTTGTAACAATCTTTTCGATTTTACCGAAGCACAGGTTCTTTTTCACTTTTAAAATGCGGACATCGCACACGTCACCTATTGCGGTGTCAGGCACAAAAACCACCATAGAGTCAGTTTTTCCGACTCCGCTACCGTCGGATGTCATATCTATTATTTCTAATCTGATTATGTCGTTTTTCTTCATAATTTCAGCCCTAACTTAGCTCTAGCAATAAATCTTACATAAAAATTATACAGTAACAACGCGGTTTATTTTTCTATATAATAAAAAAGAAGTAACAAAATTGAAACAGATGTTTATTTTTTATCCATAAAACATTATAATACATTTGTAATTGTATAATGTGAGGGGCAACGATTATGAAATACGATAACTTGCTTGATAATATCAAAAAAATTCACTTCATCGGCATCGGCGGTTCAGGTATGTGTCCGCTTGCTGAGATTTTACACAGCGAGGGTTTCACTCTTACCGGTTCTGACTGTAACGAAAGCGATACTTTAGAGCGAATCAAATCATACGGCATCCCTGTATTTATGGGACATAAAAAAGAGAACATAACCGACCAGGAGCTCGTAGTTTATACTGCGGCTGTAAAGCAGGATAACCCTGAGCTCTTGGAAGCTAACGCAAAAGGTATCCCTACTCTCGAGCGTTCTGTTATGCTCGGTATCGTTACACGCAGATACAACCGTTCAATCGCGGTTTCAGGTACACACGGAAAGACATCGACAACAGCTATGCTGTCACAGGTGTTAATCGGCTCGGGTTTTGACCCTTCTGCTATCATCGGCGGTAAATTGCCATTCATCGGCGGTAACTCATACGTAGGTCAAAGCGATATCATCGTGTGCGAAGCGTGTGAGTATGTCGACACATTCTTAGAGCTTAATCCGTACATCTCGATTATCTTAAACGTTGACGCTGACCACCTCGATTACTTCAAGGATTTAGACCACATCAAGCGCAGTTTCAATAAATTTGCAAACCAGACAACAGGCGCACTTGTTATAAACGGCGACGACGAAAACACTCTCGACGCTGTAAAAGACATAAATTTACCGAAAATCACTTTCGGCTTTAAAGACACTAACGACTACTACGCACAAAACTTAACAGTCAAGGGTGCTACTTCTACTTTCGACTTTATGTCAAAAGGCGAAAAGCTGTGCGAAATCGAGCTTGTAGTTCCTGGCAACCACAACGTACTAAACTCTTTAGCAGCGGCTGCTACTGCTCATTACTTAGGTGCAACCCCACAGAGCATCGCAGAAAATCTTCACAAGTTCACTGGTGTTCACAGACGTTTTGAGGTACTCGGCAAGCCACAGGGCATCACAGTAGCTGACGACTTCGCTCACCATCCGACAGAGCTTACTACTACACTTAAAGCCGCTATGAATATGGGCTTTAACACAGTATGGGCTGTATTCCAGCCACACACTTTCTCACGTACAGCGATGTTACTCGACGATTTCGCGAAGGCTCTCTCGATTCCTGACAAAGCTATCATCTCAGAAATCTTACCGGTTAGAGAAACTAACACATACAACATCTACAACACCGATTTAGGTGCAAAGGTCGAGGGTAGTAAGTGCATCGACACATTTGAAGACATCACAAAGTACATCGTAGAAAATGCAAAAGAAGGCGATTTAGTCCTCACGATGGGTGGCGGTAACGTCTACATGTGCGCTAATATGATTTTAAAAGCTCTTTCAGTTGAAGAGTAATCACAACAAGAAATAAGAAACAAAAAAGGCAGTTCGTTTTGAACTGCCTTTCTTTTATTCATTAAGGGGAATTTATCAGAAAAAAGTTATTATCTTATTATCATTCAAAAGGGTTGAAGATATTGTCTGCGTTTTCGTTTTTAATAACGTCAGCAGGAACGTACTCATCGAGGACTATATCAACGCTCGCTGTACGACCACCACGCTCGATTTCAAGCGTCACGGTATCGCCAACCTTTTTGTCGTCGAGCTGTGCTTCAACATCAGCGGTAGACTTAATCTCGTTACCGTTAATGCTGACGATTCGGTCACCCTGCTGGATGCCTGCTTTATACGCTGCGGAGTCAAAATCAACAGAGTAAACGTAACAACCGTCCTGAGAATTTCCGTAGTAGTACATAGAGTACATCGAGTTTGTGAGGTCGATAAGCTGCATACCTACAGTAACTCTGCCTCTGACATAGCCGTACTCTTTTAAGTCGTCTAAAATATCTATAACGTCGTTAATCGGGATAGCAAATCCAAGACCCTCGATTTCTTCGCCTGAAGATTTAGCGACTACAATGCCTATAAGTGCGCCCTGACCATCAAACAGACCGCCGCCTGAGTTACCAGGATTAATAGCAGAGTCAGTCTGTAAAAGGCTCATAGTTTCGTCGTCAATAACAACGTCTCTGTCAAGCGCCGAGATGATACCATCAGTAACAGTACCGCCAAGCTGACCTAAAGGGTTACCGATAGCGACAGCCTTGTCGCCGACTTTGAGCTTATCAGAGTCGCCGAAGTTTGCACATTTAAGTCCTGTTGCATCAATTTTTAGAAGTGCTACGTCAACAACGGAGTCTTTACCCACAAGCTGTGCTTTGTAGGAAGTCTGGTCTCTTAATGTAACAGTAATCGAAGACGCACCGTCGATAACGTGGTTGTTAGTAACAATATATCCGTCAGAGGATATAATAACGCCCGAGCCTGCGCCCTGTGATACGTACTGACCATAAAACGAGTTTGTCGACATAATTTCGGTCGTAATTTCAACGACGGTGTCGGCTACTTCGTCGGTTATCTGGGATGTTGGTTTGTCAGAGAGAGTCTGCGCTGTTTCTTCGTCGATGTCGACTTTGTTAATAATCATCGCGCCGTTATCCGAAATCTTAGTACCAGAAAGCTTAATCTCTGAATAAAGCATTGAGCCTGCAAAACCCACAAACGCGGACAGCACGATAGTAACCACTAAAAGAAGTGCCACAAGTGACAGCGGGATGCTTCTTCTCTCCTTCTTTTTCTCAGGAGGAACTGGGGTGCTTGCGTGTTGCTCACGTGTGTAAGTATTTTGAGAATACGGATTTGAGTAATTATACTCACCGCTATAGCTGTAAGGCTGTGGCTGAGCACTTTCCTGTGATTGTGGTCGAGTGCTCTGCACAGCGCTTTCCTGTGCGTATGGGTTTACGTACGGATTAGTGTATGGTCGTGTGTGCTCTGTATACTGTGCGCTAAACTGTGGCTCCTTGACCTGTGGTGTGTCAATCTGAGGCTCACTAAAATGAGGTGTGTCAATCTGAGGCTCGCTGTGAGAGTAAATCTCTGTGTTTTCGGCAGAGCTTTCTTGTGAGTAAAGCTCATCGCCTTTATTTTCTTCGTTTTCATTCGGATTAAAGCCGAAAATATCATCGAATTTATCAGTCATAAAAAATCCTCCTATAAAGGTAGTGTACAGTAGATAATATACTATAAAAAAAGAGATTTATCAATCTATGCTATGATTATATTTACTCCTCTTGACAGTTTTATGATTAATAAATTAACAATTTTTGAACATAAAAAATGAGTCCGAAAAAGCATCGGACTCATTCTTATATTTTAGTATTTATTTTTTAAACTTTTGAAAACAGCTAAATCCAACGAGATTTTTTCTTTTACTTACTATTCATTTTTATCCTGTAACTGTGTCCTCTATTTTAGCGAGTTTTCTCTGGATAGCGGTAGCATCGAAGATAGTCGTTTCACCGTCGCGGTTAACATCGGTAATAGAAAAATTAAAAAAATCCTCATAAGCAATTGTCTGAACAGTTGTTATAAAATGATCGTTATACTTTGCTATATAACGCTGAATATATGTAGCATCCATGATATCAACGCTTCCACTTTCGTCAATATCTCCTAACAATTGTCCTATACCATATTCTTCTAAAGTTTCTAGAAAATTAGGGCAACGCTGTAAAATTTCATCAGCGTTATCGTTAACAACTCCAATAAACTCATTTGTTTCTGGGATATATACAGCATAACCCATACTAAATTCGTTCTCGCCATTACCTGAAACACTACATATAACTCTATCACCAACTAATCCACCATATTTGATATCCCATGGTATAAATGTAGTCATATACGCAATCAAAGCCCAATCAATCTCATCGTTCGAATCGTCTTTATAGTGATGGAATTCTCGATAAACAACAGGTTCTACACGATAGCAGTGCTCAAACGCTATATCATAAAACTTATTATCAACTTTTGGAAACTCATTGTATGAATCCGAATAAGCATATGCAGTTATAGAAATTATAGATATCAACATAACCACAACTAATAATATACTAACTAATTTTTTCATAATATCACTCCTCGTTAAAATAAAACTCTTTTTTATCAATGTTATATTTAACTTCAAATCAATACAGGTAACCCATCTGAATCCTCTCCTAAAAACTTATATTCTTATATTTTAATTATAGCACCGAAAAATCACGTTTACTATAAGCATTATAGATAAAAATCAAGTGCTAGGTTTGTGCATATTTTTGGTAAAAACTAAAGGTGAAAAAGCTTTGATTACGAGAGCGGAAAACAAAAAAATGAGCCCGAAAAAGCATCGGACTCATTCTTATATTTTAGTATTTATTTTTTAAACCTGAAGTTTAGTTTCGTAAAGCGAAAAGGCTTTATTTATTATACCTTTACAAATGAAAGTACGAGCACAGCGATAATGATGATAGGAAGTAAGAACTTCATATAGTACACCATAAAGCGTGGGTACTTAGGGCCTTTACCTGTATTAACTTCTTTAAGGAAGTTTTCTTTACCCCAGCCGAACTTCCAAGTACAGAATACAACGTACACAAGGCTACCGATTGGGAGTAAACATTTTGACACGATTGTGTCCTCTAAATCCATAAAGCCCTGACCGAATACCTTGATGTCAGCCCAGATAGAGTTAGAGAAGATAGCAGGAAGTACGAGCACCATCATAATGCCGATGTTTATTAAGCACACAGCCCATCTCTTGAGCTTTGTGAGTTCCAGCCAGAACGAAACGATGTTCTCAAAAACAGCGATTACTGTCGAGAATGCTGCAAACATCATAAACAGGAAGAAAAGTGTACCGACAATTCTTCCACCAGGCATCTGGTTGAAAATAGACGAAAGTGTTGTGAAAAGGAAGCTTGCGCTTACTGTGCCTGCGTCTGCTGTGATACCGTTGTTGTATGTAAAGCATGCAGGGAAAACGATAAGACCTGACATAAGCGCTACGAAAGTATCGAGCGAAATAATAGTAGTAGCTTCGCTTAAAAGTCTTCTCTCTTTACCGATATAGCTACCGAAAATCGCAACGGAACCGATACCGATAGAAAGCGTAAAGAACGCCTGACCCATAGCCGCAGAAACAACTGTCGCAATACCTGCTTCTTTCATTTTTGCAAATGAAGGAATGAGGTAGAATTTAAGACCTTCAGCAGCGTTAGAAAGTGTGCACGCATAAACAGCAAGTCCTACTAAAAGCACTAACAGAGCTACCATCATAACCTTTGTGATTCGCTCTACGCCCTTCTGAAGACCGAGCGCACACACGCCAAAGCACAGAATAATTACTGCATAAGTAGCAATTACGTTTAGTGGGGTGTTGGTTGCTGTAGCACCGAAAGCTTCTCCGAGCTTTGCAGGGTCTGTTATTCCCGCGATAGAGCCTGTCAGGTACTTTACAAAGTACACAACCATCCAGCACGAAATTGTGCAGTAGAACATCATAAGCAGGTAGTTACCAGAAACGCCTAAGTACTTCATAAGGTGCCATTTCTGTTTTGGTCTTTCGAGCACGTCAAAAGACGTCGCGATACTACGCTGACTCGCTCTGCCGACAGCGAGCTCCGCCATCATAACAGGTAAGCCAAGTAAAACAAGGAACGCAATGTACATAAGCACGAAAGCCGCACCGCCGTACGCACCTGTAATAATCGGGAAACGGTAAACGTTACCAAGACCGATTGCACATCCGGCTGAAATCAGGATAAAACCCAGTCTCGAGCCTAATTTTTCTCTTTCCATAATAACCTCTCATTTATTAAAATTTATATATAAACTATATTTATATCGTCTTTAAACTCTTTTTCTAAAGAGCCGTTTATGCTCTCGCTGACAAAAAGCGTTTTTTCGTCTGCGCTTAGCATAACAACTGAGTAATCTTCGTTTTCTTTCAGATACTCTTTCGTTTTATCTAAACCCATAATAAAAAACGCGGTAGACAGCATATCGGTTTTTTCTCCGCTTTTGCCTACAACCGTAACGCTCGAAAATTCGCTGTCACAAGGCTTTCCGCTTTTAGAATCTAAAATATGGTGGTATCTGACGGAGTTTTCTTCGAAGTACCGCTGATACGCACCAGAGGTAGAAACAAAAACTTCATCAGTTTCAAAGGTGTAGAAATACCCTTTGTTATCATCAGGGTGCTCGACACCTAAAGTGAATTTTTCTCCACTTTCCTTTTCGCCGACGGTTATAATCATGCCGCCCATATTAACTACAGCACACGAAACTGAGCTGTTTTTTATAACCTCGCTCACCATTTCTGTGATGTAGCCTTTAGCCACACCGCCTAAATCGATTTTAACACCACTCTCAAGTGTCACGAGATTACCCTCTACGCTCACTTTATCGTAACCTGTTTTTAAAAGTGCTTTTTTTATATCACTCTCTTCAGGCACTTTGTACTCTTTTGTATCAAAGCCCCACGCACTCATAAGCTCTCGCACCGTTATGTCAAACGAGCCGTCAACAACACTAGATAACTCAAGCGACTCTTTTATAAGATACGCTGTTTCGTCGCTTACCTGCACCGAGTCACCATCGCTTAGGTTTATTTTATACACATCAGAGGAAGTGTGCGTTGCACTCAAAAGCTTTTCGAGGCGTGTAATCTCGCGTTTACACTCGTCTACTGTGGTTTTGCACAGCTCTTCGTCTTTGTCGTACAAAGTAAAGCTTATAAAAGTGTCCAGAGCAAACATCTCGTCAGTATATTTGCTGTCTGTTTCACCGCACGCAGTAAGCGAACACGCAAAAAAAGCCAAAAGCAGGAAAGCTATCGTCTTTTTAATCATAACTGTGAGTTTTCCTTACACTCTTTGTTGTGCTTATCTATTACCATCTGCACGTACGGAAGCACCTCAAAGCCCATACGCTCGTAAAGTCGCTTTGCCTTTTCGTTTTCGAGTTCAACCTCGATTCTGTAGCGAGCAGCAGGGATGTTTTCTTTCATATATTCGAAAAACTGTGTGCCCATACCGCGGTTACGATACTCTTCGTCAATATAAATTTCTTCGACTGTCACAGAGTATCCGCCTGCTTCCTGCGAGAAAGTTTTTGACAGCATCGCAAAACCGCACGGCTTACCTTCACACTCAAAAATATAGCACCACACGTAGTCGCTGCTACGCATAAACTCGTTAAAAGTCAGCTCGTAGTTAACTTTCGGCACAGGCGCGTTTACTACGTCACTGTTATAGAATTTATCCGCATAAGCGTAATAAAGCTCGCGGTCGCGTTCTTCGATTAATCTGAACATTTAATCACACTCCGAAGCTTATTGTAACACAGAAAAAAAGAAAAGAAAAGAGCTTTTATTTGTTCAGATAAACTCTTGTCTAAAAATTATATATATGGTAATATGATTATGTATACGAATTCACACAAACAGGAGATTTGTTATGAATAAAAACAATAAAGGAAGCTCGTCTTCGCTTTCTGAAACGCTCGTGAGTTCAGGACTTACTTTTGAGTACGTTTTAGCGGCTTTTATGACGTCGTTTATGTTGTCGTATGTGGTACAGCTTCTGCACTTTCCAGAATTTTCGGATTTATCGGGATACTATAACGCGATTAACTTCCCTCTCTTTTTTCTGTTAGCCATTATTTTCACTATACTTTTGTTAGGGCTGACGCTTGTACTACAGAAAAAATCCGTCATACCACGTTCACTTATTACGCTGACGACTATTTTAAGCGTCACCTACGCAGTACACGCAAACACAAAAGACGTGTACTTCATCATCGGACTCGCGGTTGTGTGTCTTGCGGTTGTTTTATGGTGCGTAAAGGACGACAAGCTGGAGCTTTCTAAAATAAACATCAGCCACAAAGTGTGTTTTTTCACGGCTTGTGTGCTGTTTGTTTTCACTTCGGTTTTATTCTCTTACCTTACTTCGCTTAGGTACCAGAATTTCGCAAACGCGACTTTTGACTTCGGTGTATTTGCGCAGATGTTCGAGAGAATGGCAACAACGGGTGCGCCACTTACTACGGTAGAGAGAAGCGTAGAGCTCAGCCACTTCGGAGTTCACTTCTCACCTTTCTTCTACTTACTTTTACCGCTGTACTACATTTTCCGTTCACCTGTATACCTCATCTGGGCACAGGCTGTGTCGGTAGCACTGGGAGTTTTTCCAGTTTATCTTATCTGCAAAAAGCTCGGTTTATCAGGCAAGGTTACTTTAGCTTTCGAGCTTATTTATTCGTTTTATCCTTGTTTATTCAACGGTTGTTTCTACGACTTCCACGAAAACAAGTTTTTGACAACCATCATACTCTTTCTTTTCTACTTCATTTTGTGCGAGAAAAGATGGCTCACTTACGCTTTTTCACTTTTACTTTTATCGGTCAAAGAAGACGCGGCTATCTACTTAATCGTAATTGCGCTTTTCGTACTCTTAAGCGCTAAGAAAAACGAAAACAAAACTTTCATCCAGAAATATCTCGACGGATTCGTGATGCTTTCTATGGCGCTTGTCTACTTTGTTATCGCTAACAAGGTTGTATCGTCTTTAGGTACCGAAGGTGTTATGATGTGGCGACTTTCTGACTACTTTGTAAACGGAGAAGAAAGCTACTTCTCAGTACTCAAAGGCATTATTTTCAACGTCGGACATCTGCTGTCTCAGATGTTCACAGCAGAAAAATTCCCATTCCTTATCTGGATGTTCCTGCCTCTTATGTTCACTCCGTTTGCACAGAAGAAAATCTCCACTTTGATTCTTCTTCTGCCTATCATCCCGATTAACCTTATGCAGTCGTGGGAGTTTCAGTACGACGTTGACTTCCAGTACACCTACGGTGTCGCAGCACTCATCATTTTCTGTGCTTTAATCGGAGTTAAAAACCTCAAGGGCAGTACAAAAAGAGTCGCACTTTTAATGTCGCTTATTATGTGCGCGACTATCTCAACTCACGTTATTTCTCCGAAAATCACAAATAATCTTTCTTACGAGAAGAACTACTCATCAGTTACAAAAGACATCGACAAGATGTTAAGAGAAATCGAAAAAGACAAAAGCGTCACAGCTTCACACTACGTTATGCCTCATCTGTACTTTATAGAAGAGATATACACAGTGCCTGATTACTACAAGGAGCTAGAGCAAACCGACTACTACGTTGTAGACACACGTTACGCAGACGGTGTTGAAGAAATGACCGAAGCTATGGGAGACGACTACACGTTAGTATCTTCTTCAAGCTTTGTTGAAGTTTACAAACGCAACTACTAAAAGGTGATTATTATGAAAAAACTTACTATAATTTTAACAGCAATTTTACTGTGTGTTATCTTCGCAGGCTGTGTGGGTAACACAGAACCGACAGAACCGTCTGTTTCACACACTATCCCACCGATAGAAGAAACCACTTCAGAATACGAGTGGGCTGAAATCGAGTGTGAACTCGCTTTAACAGACAGCGAAGGCAACACACTTTTATACTCAGAAGATTTCACGTACTTCGCAGTCGTAGGCTCTACAGATGAGGACAGCTACATTGTTTTACAGCTTACAGAAGATGCTCAGGCTATGCTTTCATCTGTTGACACAACTGCTGTATCTCTCACTATCTACGGCGATACTGTTTCAGACGTTAAGGTCTCTGATGACAAGAGCACTGTAACTTTCGGAAACAGTATTCCATACGCTACTTTATGCGAGTACGCTACAACTATCAGAGGACTGTTTAACTAAACATAATCTTTGGAGATTTCCTATGGGCAAAAACAAACAACCGGATACGCTCAAAGCGTACAATATGCGAAGCGCTGTAGTTAACTACTACCTGCTCGTTATGTTCACGTTTTTTGAGCTTTTTCTCACAAATCAATACGCAAGCGCCAGAACCGACAAGTTCCTGCTTTTTATTATTTTAAGCGGTGTTTTAATCGTCACAACAGTTACGATTTCTTTAGTTTACACTTATGACAAAGGAATAAAAAAGCAAGGCGGTATAAAGACAGAGCGTCCGATTTTCGCACTATCCGTAACAGACGTAGCGTTTTTCGCTTTCTTTATATTTGCAGCTATCACAACGCTGATTTCACCTTACAAGCTCGACTCGCTCTTAGGTAGCGCAGGCAGAGATAACGGACTTGTGCTTTTATTCCTTTACCTTTGTGTTTACTTCATCGTTTCGCGTTTTTATTACTTCAAAAACTACGTACTGAGTGCATTTTTAGTATTTGGCAGTATCGTGTGTCTTTTAGCTATACTGCACTTTTTCTACATCGACCCACTCGGCATTATGGAGGGCTACTCACAGAATATCATCGATGACTTCGGCTCTACCATCGGCAATAAAAACTTAATCGCAAGCTATATGTGCATTTTCCTGCCGTTTTGCCTTATGATGTTCACGCTGCAGAAAACTAAACCGATGATTATTATGTCAGGTGTCGCTTTGGTTTTTGCTTACTGCGGACTATTAGTTGCAGGGTCTAACAGCGGATACATCGGATTTTTCTTTATGATGTTCTTTGCTTTTGCTGTATGCGTGAGAAAAGCAGAGCTTTTAAGACGTCTTATGCTCGGACTTTTCGTGATGTTTAGCGGATCGCTTTTTCTGCGACTTTTCTCTTTCATTATGAACGACAAGTCAAAAGGCTTCGAAGCAATAGGAAAAACTCTTATTTATAGCAAATGGATTTTCATTATTATTGCAATAACAGGCGCTATGACAGCTATACTCTATGCTATGAAATTCAAGGGTATTACCATAACAAAATGGCCGAAAAACGTGCTTTGCGGTATCGTTATCGCTATTGGTGTTGCGGTACTTTCTGTGTGTGGTTATCTGTTCATAAAATACAGCTTTATTGACACGAAAACAGACATCGGCTCGCTGTCACAGATTTTCCGTTTCGACGACAGATGGGGTACTCACCGAGGATTTATGTGGATAAACGGAGTGAAAGAGTTCTTAGAATTTGACTTTCTCCACATTCTTTTTGGTAGCGGTTGTGATACTTTCTACCACGTTTTTGAACCTCATTTCGCTGAACTTACGAGCAGATTCAACAACTCTTCTACTAACTGTATCCACAACGAATACTTAAACTACCTCATCACACAAGGTGTGCTCGGACTACTCGCGTATATGACAATCCTCGTATCTGTTACGGTGCGTGCGATAAAAAGTATGAAGGAAAACACACTCGCACTTTTATTCATTCTCCCTGTTGTTACTTACGCAGCACAGGCGGTTGTTAACATCTACCAGCCTATCACCACTCCGTTTCTGATTATTTTCATAGCTCTTACTGAGTGCATCGCGCGTAAATCAAACAAAGCAAATACACTTTAAAAAACATAAAAACACCCACCTGTAAGCACACGCTTTCAGGTGGGTTTTTGTTTTGTCTTTATTTCTTTTTTCCGAGTGTTGTAAGCGGTACGACCTTGCCAGATGGGAGTTTTACGTCGACGTTATTTATCTGAGCCTGAAAGTTCTTTCTGAACTCATTTCTGTACTGTTCACGCAGTTTTGCCTGAAGCTCTTTTTCTTCTTTAGTTAAGCCCTGCTCTTTTTCTTTTTTTGAGAGTGCGTTTATCTGTTTAATCAATTCCTGCATTTTAAAATCTCCTTTAGTGTGAGTCAAGATAGTCTTGTAAAATAATAGATGCCGCTACTATATCGACCTGGTGCTTTCTTTTTTTGCCTTTTACGTCGCGCTGTGACAGGTAGTTGTGTGCTGTGATGGTCGTTCCTCGCTCGTCCTGCATCACGGTTTTAATACCGGTAAGCTCGGTTAACTTTTCGGCAAATTCACGAGCTGACTTTGCGCTGTCACCCTCGCTGCCGTCCATATTTTTAGGCAGACCGACTACGACGAGCTCGGCTTTGTTTTCTTTTATAGCCTTTGCTACTTTTTCGAGTCTTTTTGCTTCGCTTTTTTCTTCGATCATACAAAGAGGTGAAGCGAGAAAACCCGTTTTATCACTAATCGCAAGGCCTGTTCTAGCCTTGCCCAAATCAACCGAAACAATAATCATTTCTATCTCCTAAAATCAGATGTATTCCATTAAAACTGTCACTACCTGCAACTTCTCTTTTTCGTAGAAAGTCACGTTTTCAGAGTCTATCGAATAGTCAGGTAAATTGTAGTTAACGTAATCTATATACTCAAAATAATACTGCGGATACGAGTCAAAAAGCTTGTCGACAGTATCAGAATACGAGTCGTCAGTATCAACGTAAAAATGGAAATACTTTTCCTTTTTCTTTGCGCTGTTAAGCAGACTTTTCTTGAGTTCATCAGCTTGATAATCTGTAAGCTGTGCTGACTCGCGGATGTAGTAGTTATACGTACGTTCAGTACAATCAGGAATATAGAAATTCGAAGTCAGCGCGTTTTCTTCCCCTTCACCACAAATCTCTTCGTCGCTCATTTCACTTGCAAGTGGCGAAAACTCGTGGTCAGAGAGAAGCTGTTTTTCAGTGATGTTGAAGTAATCGTATCTCAAAGCCTTGTCTTTTGTGTCATCCCACGTAGTATCAACGTAGTACCAGTCACCGTCAAGCTTCACCGTGTTCCACTTGTGAAGCTGGTCATCGCTTACGCCGATGACGTTCATACACTCAATCCCGACACCGTGGCACAAAAGCTGAAACGCTTTCGCGTAACCCTCGCACACCGCTACCTTGTTAACTAAAGCTCCGTAGCTTTCGAACACGTCCGATCGCTCTGTAGGTACTTCTTCGTCAAGATTGATTGACTCGTCATACTCACAGTTGTCGATAATTAAATCGTGGATTTTCTTCTCCAGCTCATATTCACTCAACGAGTCTTCAAGCGAATAGTAAAAGCCGTTTACATTATACAAAAAGTCAGAAACGCACTTTACAAGCTCGTCAGGTGAGTAACGAGAGTAAAGCTGTACAGCGGTATACTCGTACTCCTCGTGGATAAGAAAGCCGAAAGTCGAGGACGTCCAGAAAATCTGCGGATTATCGTCAGCAAGCGCTTTTATCGTAAGTCTGACCTGAGCTTCACTCAGCGCACAATCCTTCAGTATAACCTGCTTTGTTTTATACTCTGAGCTTTCTTCAGCCTGTGGATACACAAAATGCACGTTTTCGTAAATCATATCGTAAAGCTCACGCATTTTATCGTTTTCGAGCAAATCGTATGATTCACGACACTTTTGGGGAGTATAGTACTCGCTGTAAGTAAACTCTAATTTATCAATTTCGGTGTAGCCAAGGGACGTATCCTCGACCATACCGTACTGTGGCGACGGCAGAAGTTTTACTACTTCTTTTAGTAGCTCACACGAACAAAGCGAAAAACACAGCAAAACACACAGCAAAAGCGAAACGATTCTTTTTGCGATTTTCATACCGTCACCTCCCTTTTAATTTATGTAAAAATCATTCTCTGTAGTCAATAGGTAAAGTCGCAGTAGCGTTTAAATCAAGAGAAGCTACGTTACCGCTTAAGTACTCGTAGTAGCCCTGTGAGCCGACCATAGCAGCGTTATCGCCACACAGCTTTATATCAGGCATATAGAGTGAAAAGCCGTTTTCTTCGCACTCACGAGTGAGTTCTTTACGAAGCAGTGAGTTTGCGGACACACCGCCTGCTGTGACTAAAGTGGTCACACTAAGGTCTTTTGCGGCTTTGATGAAGTTAGTGCTAAGACACGACACAACCGCTTTTCTAAAGCTCGCGCAGACGTCTTCAACAGGGATTTCCTCACCCTTTTGTTCCATATTATGTATGATGTTTATAACCGCGGTCTTCAGTCCCGAGAACGAGAAATCGTACGGTGCGTCGTCAACCTTAGGTCGTGGCAGAGTAAAAGCAGAGTCGTTACCTTTTTCTGCGATTTTGTCGAGCATAATACCGCCAGGATACGGAATACCCATGGTGCGTGCGGCTTTGTCGAACGCTTCGCCTGCGGCATCGTCACGAGTGCGACCGATGATACGCATTTTAGTGTAGCTCTCAACCATAACGATGTGGCTGTGACCACCCGATACGACTAAGCACAGAAACGGCGGTTTTAATTCTTTATGCGAAATATAATTAGCAGCGATGTGAGAACGCAGGTGGTGTACAGGCACTAGCGGTTTTTGTGTCGCAAGCGACAATCCCTTAGCAAAATTCACACCCACAAGCAACGCACCGATAAGTCCCGGTGCGTGAGTCACAGCTATAGCATCAATCTCGTCTAAAGTTGTGTCTGCACTTTTCAGCGCTTCGTTTACAACTTCTGTGATGCACTCAGCGTGTCTTCTGGACGCGATTTCAGGCACAACACCACCGTAGAGCTTGTGCTCTTCTACCTGTGACGCTACGATGCTAGAGAGCACCTCTCGACCGTCTTCTACAACCGCTGCGGCTGTTTCGTCACAACTGCTTTCAATAGATAAAATCTTCATACTTTTCCTCATTTATAATACTTTGTCATAATCACGGCGTCTTCAATCGGACTACTGTAATATCCTTTTCGCACCGCTACTGTTTCAAAGCCTTTTTTCTTATACAGCGCGATTGCGCTTTCGTTACTACTTCTCACTTCGAGAGTAATAAAACTGAGCTTTTTCTCTGCGCGAACTTCTTCGAGTCTATCAAAAAGTGCCTGAGCAATACCCTTTTTGCGATGAAGCTCAGATACTGCGATAATGAGCAGACTACCCTCGTCGAGTATAGTCTCGAGCACAGCGTAACCGAGCACTTTTTCGTTATCAAGTGCAACAATTTTCACGCTCGAGTCTTTTTTTAGCTCACTCTTGAAACTCTCTTCACTCCACGGATGAGTAAAACTCTCGTTTTCGATTTTAAGCACCTGACTTAAGTGCTCAAAAGTCATATTTTCTATAATCATAACTTCTCAATCAGCTCGTTAATAGCACTTTTCAGGTCTTCGACACACTTTTTGTACGCAGCCATATCGCCACCAAACGGGTCAGCAATACCGACCTCGATGTCGTACTTATCAGTAGGAGTTTTGTGGAGCACGTAAATCATCTCATGCGGTACACCCAAACTCTCAACTAAAGTAGCCTGATCGTAATTCATAGTGACGAACAGGTCGTAGTTAGAGAGATTCACTGAAGGTAAAAAGCGTGTACGGTGCGAAGTTATGTCAAGCCCATACTGCGCCATTGTGTCCACAGCGTGTTTAGCGGCGGTTAAGCCGTCTACTGTCGCAACGCCTGCAGAGAAAGCGTGCATATCTAAATTTCTTTTGGCACAGATGTCGTTAAAAATCGCCTGTGCCATAGGACTGCGACAGGTGTTGCCTGTGCAGATAAAAAGAACGTTTTTCATATAATCAATCCTTTGCATCATACCATGTTTCGCCGACTTTAGCTTCGGCTACAAGCGGTACGTTAAGTGAAACGGCGCTTTCCATTTCTTCCTGTAAGAGCATAGCAACTCGCATAGCTTCAAAAGCAGGAGCTTCGACAATCAGTTCGTCGTGTACCTGCAGTATAAGTCGAGCAGAAAGACCCTCTTCTTTGAGTCTTCTATCCACCTTAACCATAGCTATCTTGATGATATCCGCAGCTGTCCCCTGAATAGGTGCGTTACGTGCTACACGCTCACCGAAAGAGCGTGTGATGTGGTTAGTAGCAGAAAGTTCAGGCAGGTATCTTCTGCGACCGAAAATCGTTTCGACAAAACCTAAGTCTTTTGCACTACTGATAACGCTTTGCATATACGAGTCAATGCCAGAGTAGTGACTCAAATATGACTTAATATACTGTGACGCTTCTTTATTGGAAACGCCGATGTCTTTTGCAAGAGAAAAAGCACCTATTCCGTAAACGATACCGAAGTTTACCGCCTTTGCTCTGCTTCGCATAACAGGAGTCACCATCTCAAGTGGCATATTAAACACCTGTGACGCTGTTATGGTGTGGATGTCGTCGTTATCAATAAACGCTTTGCACATATTAGAGTCGTTTGAAATATGCGCAAGCACACGCAGTTCAATCTGTGAGTAGTCGGCGTCAATCAGCACGTAGTTCTCCTGCGCTTTGAAGAAACGGCGAAGCTCTCGACCAAGCTCGGTACGAACAGGAATGTTCTGTAAATTCGGCTCTGTCGAGCTGATACGACCTGTACGTGTTTCGGTCTGGTTAAACGAGCTGTGGATTCTTCCGTCTTTGTCTACTACGTTTATGAGCGAATCACAGTAAGTCGACTTTAATTTTGCGAGTGTTCTGTACTGCAGAATCATCGAAATAACAGGATGGTAGTTTATAAGGCTCTCGAGCACATCAGCGTTAGTTGAGTAACCGCTCTTTGTCTTCTTCTTAGCAGGAAGTCCTAGCTCTTCAAAAAGCGCTACTGCGAGCTGTTTCGGAGAGTTAATGTTAATCTCGTGACCAATCTGAGCGTAAATCTCCTGCTCCAGATTTGAAATCTGAACGCTAAGCTTTTCTGAGTACTCCTTAATTCCCTCTACATCAACACAAAAACCGATGTTCTCCATCTTAGCGAGAACATTAGCAAGTGGGATTTCGATGTCGCACAGAAGTGATTTCTGCGAAAACTCGTCGATTTTGTCAACTAACAGCTCGCACAAAGCTTTCATAGAGTAAATCACAGCGCACTCTTTTTTCTCATCATCGACAAGAGGAAGTGACACAAGATACTGGGCGCACAGCTTCTCTAAATCGTAGGAAGAAGCGTTCGGATTAAGCAGATATGCCGCAAGCGACACATCGAAAGTAAGGTTTTTTATTTCAAATCCGTTTTTGTCAGCAAGAGAGAATAATTCTTTTGAAGAAAAAACAGACTTTTCAATCTTCTCGTCTTTTAAAACATCAAAGAGGAGCTCTTCGTCGTCGCACAAAAGAACGGTGTCTTCTAAAACGTACGCGACTTTGCTCACGCTTTTATTGTGACTCTCACCCTCAAACTCAACATAAACACAGAGTTTATCGTTGTTTTTAAGGTAAGAGTTAATTTCTTTTTTAGAATTTTCGACGTCTGATTCCACAACCGAAATCGTAGCTGTATCGTGAGCGTTTTCTTCTGTTTCAACGAGCTCTTCGTTGTCTAAACCGAGCTTTGTGATAAGTGAGAAAAGCTCGAGCTTTGACATCATCGTCTTAGCTAAAGCGCGGTCGCCCTGTAGTACTTTGTACTCGTCGATGTCACAGTTTACAGGAGCGGTGACACAAATCTCGCCGAGCATACGGGAAATAAGCGCGTTTTCCTTGCTATCGATAAGCTTTTTGCGCATATTTTCTTTGATATCGAGCTCGTCTATATGCTCGTAGATATACTCGACCGTCTTGAATTTCTTTATAAGCTCTGTCGCACCCTTAGGACCGATGCCCGCAACACCGGGAATGTTGTCGGATGTATCGCCCTGAATCGCTTTAATCTCGATGAGCTCCTTCGGTGTGACGCCATATTCTTCCATAATGGTAGAAGGAGTGTAAATCATCGTACCGTTTAAATTCTTAGCGAGTCGCACCGATACTTTATCTGACACAAGCTGTAAAGAGTCCCTGTCTCCTGTTGCGATTACGCACTCGTTGTCACTTTCTTCACACTTTTTTGCGAGTGTGCCTAAGATATCGTCGGCTTCATAACCCTCACAGGTGACTATCTTGTATCCCAAAGCAGTAAGCAAATCTTTTAAAGGCTGAAGCTGCATGTGAAGTTCTTCAGGCATTCCTTTGCGGTTAGCTTTATAAAGAGCATACGCCTCGTGTCTGAAAGTCTTTGCTTTTAAGTCAAAGGCTATAGCTACTCTATCAGGATTAGTATCCGACTTGATTTTTTCAAGCATTGTAAGAAAACCGTAGATAGCGTTTGTAAACATACCGTCCTTTGTGGTTAACGGGCGGATGCCGTAATACGCGCGGTTTAATATTGAGTTTCCGTCTACTACTAAAAGTTTCATATCTTGTACATCACTTCCACTGTGACGCCGTCGCGTCTATAAAGTCTAGGTACTCGTTTTGATACCGAGCACACAATTTCGTAGTTAATAGTATTGCCCCAACGTGCTACATCATCAGGAGTAGGCTCTCCGCCTTTTCCGTTACCGAAAAGCACACACACGTTGCCGATTTCTACACCTTCGATATCTGTAACGTCTAAAAGCGTCTGGTCCATACAGATTCTGCCGATGATTTTCGCTTTCTGACCTTTTATGAACATATATCCGTCTTTTGCGAATGCTCTGATGTATCCATCAGCATAACCCACAGGTACAGTCGCGATTTTCATATCTCTGTCGGCTGTAAAAGTCCTGCCGTAGCTGACAGTAGTGCCTTTTTTGATTTCTTTAACGTAGGAGACCATTGTTTTGAGTCTCATAATAGGCTCAAGCGATAGTCTGTCCTTTAATTTATTTGACGGAGCGAGTCCGTACAGCACGATACCGGCACGCACCATATCGAGTTTCATATCTGTATGGTCGAGTATAGCGCCTGAGTTTGCGCAGTGAGTGAGTGAAAATGTAACACCCATCTCTTTTAATGTGTCTACTGTGTATTTAAAAGCGTCGTACTGCTGTTTTGTGTATTTTTCGCCGTCTTCGCACTCGTCAGCAACCGCAAAGTGAGTGAAAATACCCTCAGGTATGAGATTTTCGAGTTCGCACGCTTCTTTTATTTCTTTTATAGAAATTTCATCTCTCGGAAATTCCTGACACATAAAGCCAAGTCTACTCATACCTGTGTCGCATTTTACGTGGATTTTAACGCTCACACCTGCTTTTACACACTCGTCAGACAGCATTTTTGCGTAGTCTGCACCGTACACAGCCTGCGAAATGTCGTAACGAGCCAAATCTTCTGCTCTGTTTGCAGGAGTGTAGCCTAAAATAAGGATAGGCTCTTTAATGTCTGAATCTCTAAGCTCCAGCGCCTCGTCGAGATTAGACACCGCAAAGTAGTCACAGTTAAGCTCGCTGTAGAGTTTTGCAAGCTCCACCGCGCCGTGACCGTAGCCGTCAGCTTTTATGACACAGCAGATTTTTGTGTCCTGTCCTATATGATTTTTAATAGCGTGATAGTTTTCTATAGCGGCGTCCATATTGATTTCCGCCCACAGTCTTCTCGTAAATATCACACATATCACCCCAGTTTACATATTCCTTTATATTATAATATATATGTTTAATTATTACAATAGTTTTGACAATTTAGTACGTTAAACTTAAATAATCTTACCTATTGATTTTATTGATTTAGTGTGTTAAAATGGTAGAGTGTTTTTGCAAAATCAAAAATTTAATAAACGGAGGGTATATAATGACTCAGAAACAAATCATTATTCTTGTTGCTTTCGTTGTTTATATGCTCATGATGATTCTCATCGGTGCATTCAGCTCAAAAAACAAGAATAACGAAGACTACTTCCTCGGCGGTCGAGGACTTGGCAGCTGGACTGCTGCACTCTCAGCTCAGGCATCCGATATGAGCGGATGGCTGCTCATGGGCTTACCTGGTGCAATTTACATAGCTGGTACAGGCGAAGTGTGGATTGCTATCGGTCTTTTAATCGGTACGATTTTAAACTGGTTCCTTGTTGCAAGAAGACTGAGAAAATACACAATCGTTGCGAACAACTCGCTCACAATCCCTAGCTTCTTTGAAAACCGTTTCAAAGATAAGTCCGGCGCGTTAAAAATCGTCGCTTCTCTTGTCATCATCGTTTTCTTTGCGGTTTACACAGCGTCAGCGTTCTCATCAGGCGCTAAGCTCTTCGCTAACGTTTTCGGCAACTCAGCTAACACTGATATGATGTACACAATCGGTCTGACAGTTGCGGCTTTCGTTATCCTTCTCTACACATTCTTAGGCGGATTCAAGGCTGTATGCTACACAGACTTTATCCAGGGCATCTTAATGCTCATCGCTATTTTAGCTGTTCCGATTATCGCTTACCTCGGTTTAACAGGAGAATTCGGTTCACTTACAAACGCTTTATCAGAACACGGTGTTACTGACCCTGCAGGCTATTTAAGCCTTATGAAAGACAGTGAAGGCAACCCTATCTCTGCTACTTCAATCATCTCTAACTTAGGTTGGGCTCTCGGTTACTTCGGTATGCCACACATCTTAATCAGATTTATGGCTATCCGTTCTGACAAAGAGGTTAAAAAGTCAAGAGTTATCGCTATCGTTTGGGTAATTCTTTCACTCGGTGCTGCTTCACTCTTAGGTATTTTTGCTCGCGGTTTCTTAAAGGAAACTCTCGACGGTACTACAAGCGAAACAGTCTTCATCAAGACTATTCTCCAGATTTTTGATAACAACTTCGTTCTTATCTTCATCGGCGGTATCTTCCTTTGCGGTATCTTAGCTGCTATTATGTCTACTGCTGATTCACAGTTACTCGTTACAGCTTCTGCTGTAAGTGAAGACATGTACAAAGGCGCTATCAACAAGAAAGCAAGTGAGAAAAACGCTCTGTTCGTTGGTAAAATCGCAGTTGTAGTTGTAGCAATTGTTGCTTACGTTATCGCTCTTGACCCTAACTCTTCTATCATGGGTCTTGTATCAAACGCATGGGCAGGCTTCGGTGCTGCATTCGGTCCGATTGTACTTTTATCACTCTTCTGGAAGAGATTCAACCTCCCTGGTGCTATCGCTGGTATGGCTACAGGTGCTGCGTTTGTAATCTTCTGGGATTACATCAAAATCGGTGGCGAAACTTTAGGCACAACAACCGGTATCTACTCACTCGTTATCGGCTTCTTCCTTGCTGCTTTAGTAGCTGTGTTTGTGACACTTATCACAAAGAAACCATCACAGGAAATCGTTGATGACTTCAATAAGGTTAACACAGTTGAAATCTAAGCGTTAAGCGTCCGAGGTGCGGAGCCCTCACAAAGTCGAGTTTGAGATGGGACTGCCCGTTTGACACACAGTGTCATAAGGGTGGTTAATCGAAAACGTGGACTTTTGAGGAGAAGCGCAGCACAA
>JAFOED010000150.1 GCA_017380355.1 Ruminococcus sp.
GCACATCTGTAAAAATCCTCAATGTGCTCGACAAAACCGAATCTCAGGTCAACCGAGCCGTCTTTTAAAGCTTTAATCGTGTTTTCATCGTCAAACATACCACTCGCGATAACAACACAGTGGTATTTTTCTTTATCAAGCGTGAGCATTTCTTCCAAAAAACGACCACTCGAACAATGCCCAACGTGTAAAACAACGGTTTTGTCAGTAGGAAGCCCGAGCTTTTTTCTAAGCTCATTTACATCATCGTTTTCAGTAAGTGGGCTGAATTTTTCAGCGTTTATACCGACATCCATACGATGTACGATATTCTTTTCAAAAGCGTGTGAGACATCACTCTCGCAGATAGTCAGACAGCTATCAACTACCCTGTGCTTTTTATTAAGAGCCGCAAACTCCTCGCTTACAGGCTGTACACAGCACAGGCAGATGTTTTTCACAAAAGGTCGAACCAGTCTGAGCATATAGTAAACAGACTTAATCGCACGAGCAAAAACAAAAGTAACGTCACTTTTTCTGCCGTTTTTAACAGTAGAAAAAACGCTCTTCAGTGCAGAGTAAGTAACAGTATGCTTTTTTTCAAATTCTCGAGCCAGATGAGTAGCGACATTTCGCATTCCCTCGTTTTCGAGCCCATTAATCGTACTGATGAAATGTATTTTCATATTAAAATCCCATTTGTGATTTAAAATTCTCTCTCGCTTTTTCGAGAGTAAATCTTTCGTTTATTGTGGCTTTAGCATTTTTAGAAACTCTCTTTAGTTCTTCTTCGTCAGAAAAAACTTCACACAGAGATTCACAGATCCTATCAGGTGACTCTTCTTTTAAAACATAGCCGTTTTCCTTGTCTGTAATAAGGTCCTTGAGTCCTCCGACATGTGAACAAAGTGCAGGCACAGACATACTCATACTCTCAAGAACCGAGTTAGGCATACCTTCTGTTTTTGTCGGAAATAAAAGAAGTTTCCACTCAGGCATAAACTCAAAAAGTTCGTCGTGAAGTACCCATCCGTAAAGTTTAATAAAATCCTGTGCGTTTTGTTTTTTTATGAGCTCTTTGCACTCATCATAGAGCAAACCGTCGCCAACTATGTCAAGAGTGTACTGTGGATAGCTTTTGTGAAATTCACAAAACCCCTCAATGCTCTCCAGTACACATTTGCCGTGAGCTAATCGGCACAGCATGCCAATTTTATTTTCTTTTATAGAACTATCCAAATCATCAACATAGAGATGGATTATCTTCGTATTATCACTAATATCTATTCCTCGATCAAGCAATACGCTTTTACTCTCTGCACAGATGAAGTCGGCTTTTTTAGCGAGAAAATCCTGACTTTTCTTAGTGTTACGAGCTTTTTTCGAAGCATTTTCAAGCGAAGTATCGCCGTACAAAAAGAAGTGTGTTTTCACGCGTTTGAGCTTGCACGCTAGCATCGAAGAAAACATTTTGTCTCCAATCCAGAAAAAAGCTGTGTCACCTTTTTTGAGCACAGACATGGACTTAAAAAACACCTTTGTCTGAAACCACAGAAAATTAAGCACTCTAAGGATTTTGTTGCTTTGTTTTTTGTACTTAACATTTACAACACAAGCATCCTGAGTTTCATCTAAAGATGATGAAACAATCGTGGCTTTAGAAAAGCTGTGGTTTATGACTTTTAAAAATTTAAACGCAGAAATCTGTGGAGCTTTGCTCGGCACAGGATTCATAAAAACTACGCAATCAGCCATTATAGTCGTCCTTTTTAAACAGTGAATTTTTAAGTCTAGAAAAAGCCTTGAGCGAACGCTTGAGGTCCTCAAAATCACTTAATCCACGCTTGATTCTGTGGAGAATATACCACGGTCTTAAGTAATATTTCTTTCTCGCGTGAGCACAGAAAGAAACAAGATCTTCAGCGCTCAGATTTTCTGTACTGATAACACAGTTTAGTGTACCGTCTTCTTTTAAGTAGTGAGAATATCCGTGCTGAATGTACCCGTTTTCCTTAGCCCAGTTGTAAGCCTCTGTGCCAGGATAAGGGATAAGCGGGAAAAACTGCATAGTGTCGGTTTTAAAACGTAAAGCGGCGTCCAAAGTGCGCTGCATAGTTTCCTTAGTCTCGCCTTTGTTGCCAACCATATAGCACGCATGTACCATAATTCCAGCTTTTTTAGCGTTCTTTATATAGTCCTCAATCTGCTGTACTGTAATGCCTTTTCTAATGTTATTCAGAATAGTCTGATCTACGCTTTCGATACCAGGAATAATCAGCTTACATCCTGCTTTTTTCATAATCTTCATTGTCTCGTAATCAAGGTTTACCCTCGCATTACACAGCCAACGGATTTTCTTGTTCATTCCGCTTTCAATCATCTTTTCGCAGAATTCAACCGTACGCTTTTTATTAACTGTGAAGGTATCGTCTTCGATAACAACCTGCTTTACCTGCGGGAAGTTTTCGATTATATATTTAAACTCATCGATTACGTTGTCAACGCTTCGAAGTCTGTATTTATGACCATGTAAAGTCTGTGGATAAACGCAGTAATTACATTTTGCAGGACATCCACGACCTGTAAAAATCTGAATTTCAGGCAGAGCAGACGCAGGAAAAACATAGTCGTTTATATTCAGATAGTCTTTGATAAACTCAGACGCAAACGGAATCTCGTCTAAATTCTCAATATACTGTGCTTCAGGATTATTGACAATAACTCCGTCTTTTCTGTACGACAGACCTAAAACCGAGCTTAAATCGTCTCCGTTTTCAAGCGCATCAGCCAAGTTTTTGATAGTAAAATCGTATTCTTTTCGTGCAATCGCATCGATAGAATCAGAGAAAGAAAAAGTCTCATCTACTGTAGCACTCGGGTGTGTACCAACAAGCACAGTAAAAGCGTCAGGGAACATCTTCTTCACGCTTTCACAGAAATCACAGTCAGAGTAAATCGACGGAGTGCTTGTGTTGATAACAAACAGCTTTGAGTCTGCTCCTTTTTCCTTTATGATTTCTAGCGACTTTTCTTTATTAAACAGATTCGCAGGAGCGTCGAGAAACTCGACGTCATAACCGCTTTTTCGTGAGTAAGCAGCTGCGTAGATAAGCCACAACGGATAGTAGAGCACTCCGCTGTGACCGATACAAGGTGATCTCGATTCTCGAGAAAACTTGCCATATTCTGCTTTAAATGGTGGGTTAATAAAAAATATTTTCATAAGTCCTCATTTTCAGTTAGAGTTTATAAACTTTCTAAATCGAGCTGTATTTTTTAATACCGCGGATTGTGTAATTAGCCAAATAATACAAACGCGCAAAAAAATTAATTCCAACGTATTTATAAACCTTGTAGGTCATTTTCATAGATTTGAATTTATTTCCTGACTTTGAGTTTTTATCAACTCGGTATATAAGCAACGGCTCGTTTATGCCACACGCTTTATGTCCGTCTTTAAGCACAGAAAGCCACACCGCAAAATCCTCGTGCATATCGTCGTGAGCCATCGGAAATTTTAACAGCAAGCTCTTCTTTATTACAACAGACGAGCACGAAATAACGTTCTGTTTGAGAAGCGTTTTGTAGTCCACACGCACAGGCACTTCGAACACAAAGTCAGAAATCTTAGACTCTGTATCAATAAAAGCGCTACCAGTGTAACACAAATCGGCATTTCTCTTTTCTAAAAGCTCGAGCTGTTTTTCAAGTTTGTCGCTTGCCCACATATCATCGCTGTCGATAAGGGCGATATACTCGCCACACGCTTTTTCTACAGCAAAATTTCTGGTATATGACACACCGCGGTTACTCTCGTTTTTGTACACCTTGACTCGATTATCTTTTTTCGCATATTCACACAAAATCTCAAACGAGTTATCAGTAGAACAATCATCAACAGCGATCATCTCAAAATCTTTGTAGCTCTGTGAGAGCACTGAGTCAATCGCCTGAGAAAGAAACTTTGATGCGTTATACACAGGCATAATGACACTTAAAGTCATCGCTTAGTATCCTCCGTTCTCAGGCATATAGTGAGAATAGTAACCTTTTCCGTAGTATTTTTTTCTGTACTTTTTGTAGTATCTTTCGCCACGTCTGTCGATGTGGTTTAAAACAACGCC
>JAFOED010000151.1 GCA_017380355.1 Ruminococcus sp.
ATTATGGAACCAAAATATAAAAGAGTACTTTTAAAAGTCAGCGGTGAAGTTCTTGCCGGTGATAAAAAACATGGTTTTGATTTTGACACAGTAAACAGCGTGTGTTCTGCTGTTAAGGAAATGGCTGACCTTGGAACAGAGGTTGCTATCGTTGTTGGTGGCGGTAACTTCTGGAGAGGTCGTTCTAGCGGTAAGATGGACAGAACAAGAGCTGACCACATGGGTATGCTTGCTACTACAATTAATGCTTTAGGTGTTGCTGATGCTTTAGAGCAGATTGGCGTTGATGTTCGTGTTCAGACAGCTATCGGTATGCGTGCTATCGCTGAGCCATACATCAGAAACAAGGCTATGCGTCATTTAGAAAAGGGAAGAGTAGTTATTTTTGGTTGCGGTACTGGTAACCCATTCTTCTCTACTGATACAGCTGCTGCTTTACGTGCTGCAGAAATCGAAGCTCAGATTATCTTAAAAGCTACTATGGTTGATGGTGTTTACGACAGTGACCCTAAGACTAACCCTGATGCTAAGCGCTTTACTAAACTCTCATTCCACGAAGTGCTTGAGAAAGATCTCAAGGTTATTGATTCTACTGCAGCTGCTATCTGCAAGGATAACAACATCGACTTACTCGTATTCAGCGTTGATAACCCTGATAACATCTACAACGCTGTTTTCGATGATTCTATCGGCACAGTTGTTGGTAATTACTAATTTATAAAATAATAATTCATATACATGGAGGATATTGAAATGAAAGCTACATTACAGAAATCTGAAGAACGTATGCAGAGACGTATCGACCACCTCGATGCTGAGTTTAAATCTATCCGTGCAGGTCGTGCTAACCCTGCTGTTTTAGATAAAGTTACTGTTGATTACTATTCAACACCAACACCTATTAATCAGCTTGCTGCTGTATCAGTTACAGAAGCTAGAACACTTACAATTCAGCCATGGGATGCTTCTGTGCTCCGTATGATTGAGAAAGCTATCCAGATGTCTGAGGTTGGTATCAACCCACAGAACGATGGTAAGTGTATCCGTCTTATCTTCCCACCACTCACAGAAGATAAGCGTAAGGAAATCGCTAAAGAAATTGCTCATATTGCAGAAGACTGCAAAGTTCAGATCAGAAACGTACGCCGTGACACTATCGACAAACTTAAGGCTCTTAAGAAAGATGGCGAGCTTACTGAAGATGATCTGAAGAATGGTGAAAAGAAAGCTCAGGAGCAGACAGATAAGTTCATCAAGATTGTTGACCAGATGGCTGACAAGAAAAAGAAAGAGATTATGGAAATCTGATATGGCTATTTTTAAAAAAGCTAAAAAATCTGACGATAATCTTTCGATTAAGGATATCGTCTTACCTGAACATATCGGTATAATTATGGACGGTAACGGCAGATGGGCGAAAAAACGCGGTCTGCCACGTACCGCAGGTCATACAGCTGGCGCGCAAACTTTTCGTAGAATTGCGCGCTATTGCTCCGATATAGGCATTAAGTACCTTACAGTTTACGCATTTTCAACCGAAAACTGGAAACGTCCTAAAGAAGAAGTCGAGGCTATTATGCGACTTTTTAAGGACTATATGATTGAAGCTATTACTGATTTTCAGGATGATAGTATCGTCGTAAAGTTTATCGGTGACCGTACTGTTTTCCCTCCTGATATGCTAGAGCTTATCGAGAAAAACGAACAGGACTCAAAAGACAGAGATGGTATGGTACTCAATATTGCGATGAATTATGGCGGTAGAGATGAACTTGTAAACGCTGTAAAGAAAATCGCGCTTGATGTTAAAGATGGTAAACTCGATGTCAATACTATTGATGCACAGCTTATCAGCGATAGCATCTACACAGCTGGTCAGCCTGATCCTGACCTTATTATTCGCCCAAGTGGTGAGTACAGAACCTCAAACTTCCTCTTGTGGCAGTCAGCATACGCTGAATACTGCATTATGGATGTTTTGTGGCCTGATTTTAAGAGCGAAGATTTAGACAAAGCTCTTATTGAATTCGCTAAACGCAACCGACGTTTCGGCGGAGTTTAATTTTGTGAAAGTTTAAGGTGACTCTGAGATGGTGGTTCGACTTATAACTTCAGCAGTCGGTATTATTGTTTGTTTAGTACTGCTGTTTTTAGGAGAAACTAGCCCTATATACATTAATGTTGCATTAGCACTTGTAACAGGACTTATGTGTGGCGAGCTTTTATCAGCTAAAGGCTTGCATAAGAAACTGAGCGTTTCTATACCAGCGATTATTTTCGGTATATCGATGCCGCTTTTAAGCACTACAGATTATGTGTTTATTCCGCTTTATCTATTTACTGTTATTCTTTTTATAACAGCAGTCTTGTCCCACAAGACTATGACAGCTGATGATTTGTTGTTTGCTTTTGGCGGTCCTGTGCTTATTACATTGTCGATGACTTCGATAGCATATGTATCATGTGGTCCTAATGGTCTTGCTCCACTTTTCTTCGAGGTTGATGAGAGCACATTTTCAGCATTCTGGATTGTATTGATTTTAGCTGTTCCTTGGCTTGCTGACAGTGGTGCTTACTTTGCAGGCAGATTTTTAGGCAAACATAAACTTTGTCCTGCTATAAGCCCTAAGAAAACAGTTGAGGGTGCTATTGGCGGTCTTATCTGTGGATTTTTAGGTTCACTTTTAGTAGGCTACATTTTCACTCATATTTATGATGATGTCACAATAAACTATATTCCGCTTGTTATTGTCGGACTTATTAATCCTGTCGTTTCTATATTCGGTGATCTCGCTTTTTCTATTATTAAGCGAGCTTGCGGTATCAAGGATTACGGCTCTATTATGCCTGGTCACGGTGGTATGCTCGACCGTTTTGATTCAATTATCCTTTGTGCACCGCTTGTGTTCATTATTTCACAGTACTTCACCGTTATTTCTTAATGAGGTTTATTATGGTAAATAAACTATCCGTTTTAGGTTCTACTGGCTCTATTGGTACACAAACATTAGATGTCGCACGTAAACACAATATGAAGATTTCTGCTCTAACTGCTCATAGTAATATTGAACTTTTAGAAGAGCAGATTCGTGAGTTTAAACCAGCAGTCGCAGTTGTTTACGATGAAAACAGAGCGCAAGAGCTTAAACTTAAAATCAAAGACCTTGATACTAAGGTCTACTGCGGTATGTACGGACTTTTACACGCAGCGACACTAGATGACTGTGATCTGGTTGTAAACGCTGTGGTTGGTATGGTTGGACTAAAGCCTACTCTCGCATCTATTGAAGCTAAAAAGAATATTGCCTTTGCGAATAAGGAGACTTTAGTTGCTGGCGGCGCTCTTGTTATGGATGCTGCCAAGAAAAACGGAGTAACACTGTTTCCTGTTGACAGCGAACATTCCGCAATTTTTCAGTGTTTACAGGCTTGTCCGCCGGAAAAATCGCTGAAGAAAATTATTTTAACCGCCTCGGGCGGTCCGTTTTTCGGAAAAACCTATGATGAGCTGAAAGATGTCACAGTAGCTCAGGCTCTTAATCACCCTAACTGGTCAATGGGTGCTAAGATCACAATCGATTCAGCTACTATGATGAATAAAGGCTTGGAGATAATTGAAGCTGCGTGGCTTTTTGATATGTCTCCTGATGACATCGAGGTTGTTGTTCATCGAGAGAGTATTATTCACTCGATGATTGAATTTGTTGATAACAGCGTACTTGCTCAGCTTGGACTTCCTGATATGAGAATTCCTATCCAGTACGCTATAACATATCCGCACAGATACGAGTCACCGGTACAGTCACTCGATTTTTCGAAGATTTCTAGTATGACTTTCTACCATCCTGACTATGATACTTTTAAGTGCCTTGACGCTTGCAAAAAAGCGTTCAAGCGTGGTGGTGTTATTCCTGCTGTCGCTAATGGCGCTAACGAAGTAGCCAACAAACTGTTCAGAGATGGAAAAATCAGTTTCCTGGAGATTGGTGAGCTCGTTTGTAGTGCTGTTGATAACTTTGAATATAAAGAGTCTAAGACTCTTTCTGATGTACTCGAAGCCGATAAAGCGGCTCGAGAGTATGTATATAACTGTATTAAATAATTGGAGATGATTTTATCACAACTGTTGCACTAATAATAATTGCGGTTGTTTTATTTGAACTTATTATCTTTTGTCACGAGGGTGGACATTTTATTGCCGCTAAAAAAAGCGGAGTTAAAGTGAATGAATTTGCGATTGGTATGGGTCCTAAACTCTTCTCGTTTACAAAAGGCGAGACTACTTACTCGCTCAGATTACTTCCTATAGGTGGTTACTGTGCGATGGAGGGTGAAGACGCCGAAAGTGATAATCCGCGAGCTTTTAATAACGCTAAAATATGGAAGCG
>JAFOED010000152.1 GCA_017380355.1 Ruminococcus sp.
AGTTCTACAGGAGCACCTGTAACAATCATACCGTCAAACTTCTTGTCTTTGATTTCGTCAAAAGTTTTGTAGAAGGTAGTGAGGTGCTTTTTAGATGTATTCTTAGACTTATGAGTAGCCATCTGTAAAAGCTCAATATCGACCTGAAGCGGAGAGTTGCCGAGAAGTCTTAAAAGCTGAGTTTCAGTTACGATTTTTGTCGGCATAAGATTTACTATGATAATCTTCAATGGACGGATGTCCTGTGTCATCGCACGTTTTTCAGGCATAACGAAGATGTTCTCGGATTCAAGAATCTTCGTAGCCGGCAAATCATTCGCTACTTTAATCGGCATAATCCCGCCTCCTTTTTGTTAGAAATTATAATAACACCTTCCATTCAAATGGAAGATAATAAAGTTGTGAGCCTCGGATACTTTGGTATGAGACAACGATATCAAGCCTCGTTCACCTGCGCTGCTTTTTTCAAATTTCTACTGTTCCTCACTCTCTTGTTAAAATCAAAAAACAAATCATATTCTTGATTTTTTAACGCGAGTGCTCTCACTAAGAAATTTGAAAAGCTCCGGTGCTCGGCTCTTAATACTGTTTACCCCAGTAAACCATGTGCTTTGCTTCTTTACCACAGCATACGCACTTATCAGAAAGATGCTCTTCTTCGAAAGGAATACAACGGCTCTTTACGCCACCTGTAACTTCCTTGAGCTTTTCTTCACACTCTTTGTCGCCACACCACATAGCCTTAATAAAGCCAGGCTTTTCTTCTGCAGTCTGAACAAACTCTTCAAATGTAGTAGCAACGTGTGTCTTTTCCTGCATATTCTTGAGTGCTTTTTCGTACATACCATCGTGTACAGCCTGTAAAGCATTCTCAACCTCAACTTCGAGGTTATCAAGAGAAACGAAAATCTTCTCTCTTGTGTCACGACGAACGATAACACACTGATTCTTCTCGATATCCTTAGGGCCGAGCTCTACTCGTACAGGAACACCCTTCATCTCATACTGAGAAAACTTCCAGCCTGGTGACTGGTCAGAATCGTCATACTTAACTCTGAACTTTGACTTCAGTCTATCGTAAAGTTCCTGACCCTTTTCGAGTACGCCCTCTTTGTGAGTAGCGATAGGAACAATAGCAACCTGAATTGGAGATACCTTTGGTGGTAAAACGAGACCATCGTCATCACCGTGTACCATGATGATAGCACCGATCATACGTGTTGATACACCCCATGATGTCTGGTGTGGATAATGAGGCTTATTATCTCTGCCTGTATATGTGATATCAAAGCTCTTAGCAAAACCATCGCCGAAGTAGTGTGATGTACCGCCCTGAAGAGCAACACCATTGTGCATCATCGGCTCGATAGTATATGTAGCTAAAGCGCCTGCGAATTTTTCTTTCTCAGTCTTCTTACCTACTACAGCAGGAATAGCGAGAGTTTCTCTGTAGAAGTCTTCGTACACCTTGAGCATTGTGAGTGTCTCATCCTGCGCTTCTTCAGGTGTTTCGTGCATTGTGTGACCTTCCTGCCATAAGAACTCAGAAGTTCGAAGGAATGGACGTGTAGTCTTCTCCCATCTTACAACAGAACACCACTGGTTGTAGAGCTTAGGTAAATCACGATATGTGTTGATAACCTTAGCGTAATGCTCACAGAAAAGAACCTCTGATGTAGGACGAACTACGAGCTTCTCGTTAAGCTTCTCTGAACCACCGATAGTAACCCATGCGCACTCAGGAGCAAAACCCTCTACGTGATCCTTTTCTTTCTGTAAAAGGCTCTCAGGGATAAACATAGGCATATACACGTTTTCGTGTCCTTTTTCTTTAAATCTTCTATCAAGGTCAGCCTGAATATTCTCCCAGATAGCATAGCCGTACGGACGGATAACCATACAGCCCTTAACGCCTGAGTAATCTACAAGCTCAGCCTTCTTTACGATGTCAGTATACCATTTAGCAAAATCGGTGTCGCGGCTTGTGATAGCCTCGACCATTTTCTTTTTATCAGCCATTTTTGCTCCTCCTTTGTTTTAACCAATATATTATACTATTATACATAATTTTTTTCAAGTAATAAATACAGATATTATGGCATAAAACCGCTGTTTCCTGCGAAATCCGCACATAAATAAAAAAAGGTCGGATAAAAATCCGACCCGTTTAAGTTAAAATTAGATGTGTGACTCGATGTAAGAAACTAAAGCACCAACTGTACGGAGGCTCTCGATGTCCTCGTCAGGAACTTCAATTTCAAATTCGTCTTCAATAGACATAACCATATCTACAACGTCGAGTGAATCTGCGCCTAAATCATCCTGAATGTCAGTATCTGCTGTGATTGTATCCTCTTCAACCTCGAGCTGTTCAGATAAGATAAGTTTTACTTTCTCTAATACCATAATGTTCTTCCTCCAAAATAAAAAATGCTACGATGCGGTGAGTTATGGTATACTCACACGAAAACGTCAAGTGCGGTAAATCGGGTGTGTTTCACACCACACGCACATAAACCTCATCATCATATTATTAGTATTCCAACGCTTTGTCAATAATTATGTCAATTTTTTAATCGTTGTTTCCATATAAGAAATTTATATACCGATAATTTTTCTGACAAAAACAGGGATGTAGATGACGTTTTTACAGCTATAATGTAACTATCCCCTATAAATGAAAAATTATTAATAAACACTATTAAAAAGTTATAAATACTAATATAAAAAGCCCGACATAAGGATACACCTGACCGTCGGGCTTTAAAATTACACTTAGATTTTTAGACCTGTTGTAGTCTTTAAGAAAGACTCAACCTTTTCGCGGATAATAGCCACGCCACCCTCAGAATCACTCTCGATGTTAAGTGGTAAAATAGGGTCGTGAACAGAAAGTCTTAATAAGAACCAGCCATCGCCATCATTCTCGCCAAATGAAACACGAATACCCTCGCGGTTATCATCAGCAACGATCCAGCCCTCAGTCTTTTCAGCGTACTCTGTAAGAGCGTCGATAACTTTCATTCCGCAAGCCTTGAAATCAGGCTCTAAAATTTCATAACGGATTTCGATTGTCTCAACAGGCTCTTTGAGCTCTGCTACTAAATCGTCAATCTCCTTGCCCTCTTTTCTGAGCTGAGCAGCCTTGATGATAAAGCGTGTACAAAGATAAGCACCATCATCTAAGAAGTAGTTATCTCTCATCGCACAGTGACCTGAAGTTTCAGCAGCGATAGGACAGTTGATACCCTGCTCGTTAAGCTCAATAGCCTTGTTGATGATATTCTTATAACCTCTGCGGTAACGATAGTGCTTACCGCCTAAAGTCTTCTCGATGAAGTCTTTAACGCCAGGTGAAGTGATAGAGTCAGTAACGATAGTACCGCCATCGTTGCCCTCAAGAGCGATAACTGAAGCAAGTGCTACTAAACGGTTACGGTTGATTTCTCTGCCGTGTCTATCAACAGCACCGCCACGGTCTACGTCAGTATCGAAGATAACACCTAAGTCAGCCTTGTTTTCAATAACAGCGTCACAGATGCTCTGCATAGCTACTGGGTCTTCCGGATTTGGAACGTGGTTAGGGAACATTCCGTCAGGGTCTAAGAACTTTGAACCTGTTGTAACAGCACCGAGCTTCTCAAGTACGTCAGCAGCATAGAAACCACCTACACCGTTACCAGCATCTACAACAATATGGAAACCTTTAAGTGGGAACATATAATCATCAGCGTTAACCTCTTTGCGGATGAACTCACAAAGATTGTCAGCATACTGCTTCATATAGTTAACTTCAGTTACAGTACCACCCTCAACCTCTTCAGGCTTGTCGTTGTTCTGTGCGTGAAGAAGAATAGCCTCAATATCACAGCCATCAAGACCGCCACCACGAGTGAAGAACTTAAGACCATTACGGTTGAATGGGTGGTGAGAAGCTGTAATCTGCACAGCACCGTCACAACCTAAATCAACTGTTGTCATAAACATAGATGGAGTTGAAGAAAGGTTTGTGTAGATAACCTCAACACCTGCTTTTTCCATCTGTGGAATAACGCAGGAAGCGATTCTCTCACCTGAGATACGGGAATCTCTACCAACAGAAATCTTCAGCTCATTTACAGGCTTGTTAACCTTCTTAGAGAGCCACAACATAAAGCCGTTAGCCATACGCTCAACTCTCTCGTTTGTCATATTTACTTCATACCCAGGCACGCCTTCGCTTGCAACGCCACGGATATCAGTACCGCTTTTAAATACGCCGTATTCTTTATTTAACATGGAAATTCTCCTTTGCTTTATATATCTTTTTTATTATAACACACAAAACAACGCAATTACAACATAAAACCCAAAATTCAATTTCGGCGGTATGTTATATTTTAAGAGCTGATTTTCAGAATCTTATGGTGCATTTAACGAAACATATTACAGCGATATGTCAAAAATTAACCTTTTTGTCGCATCTATTGTGCAATTCATACATTTACTTTCAACTCTTTTAGTGCACTTTGGTTATATGTGTTAGCACTTTGCACAAAGAAAACACCCCTTGTTTGTTGACTTTTACGAAAAACTGGCTATAATAATAAATGTCAAGTAAAGTCCGCTTGACTATCGCGAAAGCGATATTTTAGGAATATAGCCAAATGGTAAATGGCAGCACGAAAATAAAACATAATAAGGAGGAGAAACTATGATGACACCTATCATTAGTTTGCACAACGTCGATGTTTCAGAATTCTTAGCCGTGCTTGACACTTGCAAGGGCAACGTATTCCTCGTAACTAACGAGGGCGATAAACTCAATCTTAAAAGCAAGCTTTGTCAGCTGATCGGTCTTGCACGACTCATCGAAGGTGGCAAGATTACTGAAGCATGCATCGTATGCGACAACGTAGAAGACGAGAGCAAGTTATTCAGATTCAACCTGCTCGGTAAAAGCTCTAAGATTGCTTAATTTATAAAAACAGCTAATAACTTTTTTCACGTTAATTTCAAAAAATCCTAAAGCAGAAAGACCATCCGAAAGGGTGGTTTTTCTGTTTATATGGACACTTTTCTACGAGTTACAAATAACACTTGAAAAATCATTGTAAATAGTGTATCCTTTATTCATTAACTTAAGGAGGCAGATATTATGCTTAATAATGAAGATATGATGGAAGTTTACGAGCCAGAGCTTGTTACTCTTGTTGATGATGAGGGTAACGAGGTTGAGTTCGAATTATTAGACGTTATCGAATACGAAAACGAAGAGTACGTTCTTCTTATCGAAAACAACGAGGACGCTGAAGGCGTTATCATCCTCAAAATCGAGAGTCTCGACGATGAAACTGAAAACTACGTTGGTATCGACGATGAAGAAATCCTCTCAAATGTTTTCGAAGCATTCAAGGAGAAGTACAAGGATGAATTTGACTTTGAGTAAGTTGTTCACTCGCATACTAGCAGCTCTTCTCTGCGTTTGCGTTATTTTCTCGCTTACTGCGTGTGCCCCATCTGTGGGTAAAATCAAGAAAGCTGACCAGGTTTGCGTCAGCGGTGCTTTGTACGAAAGCTGGATGTATGTCATCACAGACGAAGCTTTTCTCGACGAAATCACTGATATTTTCACTCATATGAAATACAAAAAATCTGATGATGCAGTTGATATGATGAATGCAGGAGAAACTCTTTCATTCACTTTCAGTAAAGGCGAGGAAACTCTCGGCAAAGTTATTATTGATAGCAATAGCCGCGTGTGCTTTGAAGCAGGTACACAGTCATACGACATTACATCTGAATTTGATTTTGGCTATATAAAAAGTCTTGTAGACAAGCACGTTGAAGCTATTAACGAAAGTTTCGATACAACTGAATAACTTCAATTAAAAATAAAAGAGCATTCATAAGAATGCTCTTTTTTTATATGTTTTTATGTATTTTTGTGAAGAGTTTAGTATGTTCAAGTAGCTTTACAAATGGCAGACCGAGTACAACGCAAATGCCAAATTCACCGAGTGCTACTAATCCACCCTGCAAAAGGAAGCTTGAAAAATGGAACGGCCCTTCAATCAGAAAGATTTCAAGTTCAAGTCCGATGATAATACCGTTAGCTAACACCGGCATCAAAGATGAAAGAACGGGAAGTTTAAGCACTCTGACATTTCTGAGCTTATACGCTGTAAATGCGGCTATAAATGTCGCGAACGTGCCACATATCATATCAATAGGCAACGCACCAACGTTCACAATGTTAGAAATTAGTGTTCCAACAGTAAGTCCCCACACAGCCGACGGAGTAAACACGCACAAAAGACACAAAATCTCTGATAATCTGAACTGCACCGCCATTGATGTAGTACCAGGAAGTAAAAACTCCTGTGCGTAAGTAAGTACGATGTATAGTGCTGCTATCATCGCACCTTCGACAAGGTAATAAACCTTCGAATTTGTTTTCATATTCATTTCCTCTTTTACTTAGTTTTGTTTAAAGTCAGGAAGTTTTCGAACTGACTTGAGTAAGCAGAATAAATCCATAAGCACAGATCCTTTCGGCTCACACTAGCGTATTTTAGCACAAAATACCCTTTAATGCAAGTAAACACAGAACAAAAATAAAACAGCCTCCCGATTTCTCGGGAGGCTGCACTGCTTTGATATTGAGTTTCAGTTAAGGATAGTCCTTAGGTCTGAAATTATTCGTTAACAGCGATAACTGCGCCTGAACCTACTGTTCTACCGCCTTCACGGATAGCGAAACGAAGACCAACTTCGATAGCGATAGGAGTGATGAGTTCAACGTCCATTTCAACGTTATCACCAGGCATGCACATCTCTACGCCCTCTGGAAGTGAGATTGTACCTGTAACGTCTGTTGTTCTGAAGTAGAACTGTGGACGGTAGTTGTTAAAGAATGGTGTATGACGGCCACCTTCGTCCTTTGTAAGAACGTAAACCTGACCTCTAAACTTTGTGTGTGGCTGGATTGTGCCTGGCTTAGCAAGAACCTGACCTCTTTCGATCTCTGTTCTCTGAACACCACGGAGGAGTACACCTACGTTGTCGCCTGCCTCAGCATAGTCAAGAGTCTTTCTGAACATCTCAAGACCTGTAACAACAACTTTTCTCTTCTCGTCTGTAAGACCAACGATTTCAACTTCCTCAGAAGTGTTGATCTGGCCTCTCTCTACTCTACCTGTAGCAACTGTACCACGGCCTGTGATTGTGAATACGTCCTCAACAGGCATAAGGAATGGCTGGTCAGCCTTTCTCTCTGGTGTTGGGATGAACTCGTCAACTGCAGCCATGAGCTCGTGGATGCAAGCATACTCTGGAGCGTCGCCGTTTGTAGCAGCACTTGAAAGAGCAACGTAAGCAGAACCCTTGATGATTGGTGTGTCATCGCCAGGGAACTCGTACTCGTTGAGGAGGTCACGGATGTCCATCTCTACGAGCTCGAGGAGCTCTTCGTCGTCAACCTGGTCGCACTTGTTCATGAATACAACGATGTATGGAACGCCTACCTGACGAGAAAGAAGGATGTGCTCTCTTGTCTGTGGCATAGGACCATCAGCAGCAGAAACTACGAGGATAGCGCCGTCCATCTGAGCAGCACCTGTGATCATGTTCTTAACGTAGTCAGCGTGTCCTGGACAGTCAACGTGTGCATAGTGACGTGACTCTGTCTGATACTCTACGTGAGCTGTGTTGATTGTGATACCACGCTCTCTCTCTTCTGGAGCCTTATCGATGTTTGCATAATCAACGAATTCAGCGTCGCCACCGAGGTTTAAAACCTTTGTGATAGCAGCTGTAAGTGTTGTTTTACCGTGGTCAACGTGACCGATAGTACCGATGTTAACATGCGGCTTACTTCTTTCAAACTTTTCTCTTGCCATTGGAAATTTCCTCCCTTTATTTGTTAAAATAATTAACCTTAGTTGAGCATATTGTAGCAATTATTTATAAAAATTGCAATAGCTTTTGATAATTTGTGCAAATATTATTTAAAAATTAGTCCTTCTTTGCACGCTCGGACATAATCTCATCGCCGACTGACTTTGGAACTTCATCGTGATGTGATGGCTCCATAACGTACTGGCCACGACCCTGTGTCTTTGAACGGAGGTCTGTAGCGTAGCCGAACATGTTAGAAAGTGGAACGTTAGCAGTAATTCTAGCTGTACCGTTCTCGATTTCCTGACCTGTAACAGCGCCACGACGTGAGTTGAAATCGCCGAATACTGTACCAGCGTATTCCTCAGGAACAACAACAGAAACCTTCATGATAGGCTCGAGAAGAACTGGATCAGCCTTTCTCATAGCCTCTTTGAATGCCATAGAACCGGCAATCTTAAATGCCATTTCTGAAGAGTCAACTTCGTGGTATGAACCATCGTAGAGTTCAACCTTAACGTCAACTACGTTGTAACCTGCTAAAATACCAGAGAGCATAGCGCCCTGTACACCTGCGTCAACAGCAGGAATGTATTCCTTAGGGATAGCACCGCCGACAACTGAGTTTACGAACTCGTAGCCCTTTGTTGGGTTTGGAGCGATTCTCATCTTAACGTGACCGTACTGACCCTTACCACCTGACTGACGAGCGTATTTCTGGTCAACGTCAGCTTCAGCGCGGATAGTCTCTTTATAAGCAACCTGTGGCTTACCGATGTTAGCTTCAACCTTGAACTCTCTGAGGAGTCGGTCAACGATGATCTCGAGGTGGAGCTCACCCATACCAGCGATGATTGTCTGGCCTGTTTCTTCATCAGTGTAAGCCTTGAATGTTGGGTCTTCTTCTGCAAGTTTTGCAAGAGCAATACCCATCTTCTCCTGGCCTGCTTTTGTCTTTGGCTCGATAGCAACCTTGATAACTGGCTCTGGGAACTCCATAGACTCAAGGATAACTGCGTGATCCTCGTCACAGAGTGTGTCACCTGTTGTAGTGTGCTTTAAGCCTACTGCAGCAGCGATATCACCTGCGTAGCAGCAGTCGATATCTTTTCTGTCGTTAGCGTGCATCTGTAAGATACGGCCAACTCTTTCTGTTCTGTCCTTAGTAGAGTTGAATACTGCAGTACCCTTATCAACTTTACCTGAATATACTCTGAAGAAGCAGAGCTTACCAACGTATGGGTCTGTAGCAATCTTGAACGCAAGAGCAGCAAAAGGCTCTGTGTCAGAAGAATGTCTCTCAACCTCTTCGCCTGTCTCACAGTCAACACCCTTGATAGCTGGGATGTCTGTTGGAGCTGGCATGTAGTCGATAACTGCGTCGAGTAACTTCTGAACACCCTTGTTACGGTATGAAGTACCGCAGCAAACAGGAACCATTTCATTAGCGATAGTAGCCTTACGGATAGCAGCCTTGATCTCATCTACTGTGAGCTCTTCGCCGCCGAAGTATTTCTCCATAAGCTCTTCAGAAGTTTCAGCAACTGCCTCGATTAAAGCATCGTGGTACTCAGCTACCTTATCCATCATATCCTCAGGGATATCGATCTGGATTCTTTCCTCGCCGTTCTTACCGCCGTATGTTTCAGCAGTCATAGTAACGAGGTCGATGATACCGTTGAATGTGTCTTCTACACCGATTGGAAGCTGAATCGGAACAGCATTACACTTAAGTCTGTCCTTCATCATCTGTACAACGTGGTAGAAATCAGCACCCATGATGTCCATCTTATTTACATAAACCATTCTTGGAACCTTGTAGTTGTCAGCCTGACGCCATACTGTCTCTGACTGTGGCTCAACGCCGCCCTTAGCACAAAGTACTGTTACAGAGCCGTCGAGTACACGCAGTGAACGCTCAACTTCTACTGTGAAGTCAACGTGTCCCGGAGTGTCGATGATGTTGATTCTGTTGTCTTTCCAGAAACAGGTTGTAGCCGCAGATGTGATAGTGATACCACGCTCCTGCTCCTGCTCCATCCAGTCCATGGTAGCAGCGCCTTCGTGTGTTTCACCGATTTTGTGGTTTACACCTGTGTAGTACAGAATTCTTTCTGTAGTAGTTGTTTTACCGGCATCGATGTGCGCCATGATACCGATGTTTCTAGTATTTTCAAGCGATACCTGCCTTGGCATAATATCCTCCTTCGTATCTAATCCTAGAGACTATATTACCAACTATAGTGAGCAAAAGCCTTGTTAGCCTCAGCCATCTTGTGTGTGTCTTCGCGCTTCTTGAACGCGCCACCAGCACCATTGACTGCATCAAGGATCTCACCGGCAAGTCTCTCTTTCATTGTTCTCTCGCTTCTAGCTCTTGAATATGTTGTGAGCCATCTAAGACCAAGTGTCTGCTTTCTAGCGTCTCTTACCTTGATTGGAACCTGGTAAGTTGCACCGCCGACACGTCTAGCCTTAACTTCGAGCTCTGGCATTACGTTTTCCATAGCCTGCTCGAAAACTTCGAGAGCGTCCTTACCTGTCTTAGTAGCGATGATGTCGAATGCACCATAAACAATTTTCTGAGCAACACCCTTTTTGCCGTCGAGCATGATGTTGTTGATAAGACGAGTAACGAGCTTTGAGTTATAAACCGGATCTGGCAAAACATCACGTTTTGCGATCTGACCTCTTCTTGGCATCTTTACTTCCCTCCTTCACAAATATTGAGAAATCTTAGGTACTCGAAAGTGACTAACCCCCGTATATGCACACAGAGGTCTATATATAAACCACTGTAGCTATACAGTTTCAGTTAATTTAACTGTGAGTCGTCAATTCCTTACTTCTTTGGACGCTTTGCGCCATACTTTGATCTAGCCTGATTACGGCCTGAAACACCCTGTGTATCGAGTGTACCACGGATAATATGGTAACGTACACCAGGTAAGTCCTTAACACGTCCGCCACGAATAAGAACAACTGAGTGCTCCTGAAGGTTGTGGCCAACGCCAGGGATGTAGGAACTGACTTCGATACCGTTTGAAAGTCTTACTCTGGCGATCTTTCTGAGCGCTGAGTTAGGCTTCTTAGGAGTAGCTGTCTTTACTGCAGTACAAACGCCACGCTTCTGTGGAGACTGCTGGTTGATAGCCTTGTTCTTCTGTGAGTTCCAGCCTTTTAAGAGTGCAGGTGCTGTAGACTTCTTAACACTTACCTCTCTGCCCTTACGAACTAACTGATTAAAGGTTGGCATTAATTTCTTCCTCCTTTCCAAAGTTATAAGAAAATTAACCGCAAAAGATAAACTTTTGCTATATGTCAACAAAACGCATTATGGGCGTTTGTAAACACGCTGAATTTAATTGTAGGATTTGCACTAAAAAGCGAGATGAAATCAGCGTTTTTTAAAGGTTTTCACCAACACAAAGACGCTATTACACATCCTATCCCACGATTATCGATAATACCACAAATGTAACCCTTTTGTCAACATTTTTTTGAACAATAAGCAAGATAAAATATACTGTTTAAGCTGAAGATATTATTGACTTGAGGTAGTTTATTCTATACAATTATATATATAATAATATAAAAAACCCGATGGAGGTATTTTATGAGTAAAAAAATCAACCTGAAAGCACTTTTTAACCTTGGTTACGGTCTGTATATACTGACCGCTAAAGATGGCGACAAGGACAATGCATGTATCGTAAACGCTGTTATGCAATTAACTGATAATAAAGTTGCTGTTGCGATAAACAAACAGAACTTAACCCACGATATGGTGAAAAAAACAGGTCTTTTAAACGTTAACTGTCTCACAGAGGACACTCCGTTCGAGATTTTCGAGTATTTTGGATTTAAAAGCGGTAAAGACACAGAAAAATTTGTTTCACCACATCTACAGCGCAGTGATAACTCGCTTGTAATTCAGCCACATTATTCAAACTCGTACCTGTCGCTTAAGGTAGAAAGCGAAGTAGAGCTGGACACTCACACTCTCTTTATTTGTGAGCTTACAGAAGCGAAAGTTTTATCGGATAAACCGACGATGACCTACGAGTACTACCACAAAAATGTAAAGCCACAGCCACAAAAGAAATCTAAAGGTTATGTGTGCACTGTTTGCGGTTATGTATACGAAGGTGATGAGTTACCAGAAGGCTATATCTGTCCACTGTGCAAACACGGTGTAGAAGCGTTTGAGAAAATTGATTAAATCTAAAAGCAACGGCTCAGGAGAAAATCCTGAGCCGTTTTTGTATAACAAAAAGGGAGAGCAAGCGCTCTCCCTTAATATTTATTAAGTTTTACTCAATCGGTGCAGTTGGAGCAGTTGGAATATAGTTTTCCTCGAGCTCAACTTCGTTATATCTTCTCATACCTGTACCAGCAGGAACAAGTTTACCGATAAGAACGTTTTCTTTAAGACCGATGAGTGGGTCAACCTTACCCTTGATAGCAGCATCAGTAAGAACACGAGTTGTTTCCTGGAATGATGCAGCTGACAGGAAGCTATCTGTAGCAAGAGAAGCCTTTGTGATACCAAGGAGAAGCTGTGTCCATGTAGCTTCCTTGAGGCCTTCTTCGCCTTGAGCGATACGCTCTCTGATCTTCTTGTTAGCATGGATAACTTCGTTACGGTTGTAGAGCTGACCTGACATAAAGTCTGTTGAGCCTGCGTCGTCAACCTTAACTTTCTTCATCATCTGACGTACGATAACCTCGATGTGCTTATCGTTGATATCAACACCCTGTAAACGGTATGTGCTCTGTACTTCTGAGATGAGGTAGTCCTGCACAGCCTTAGGGCCGAGAATATCAAGAATGTCATGTGGGTTAATAGCACCGTCTGTGATTTTGTCACCCTTCTTAATCTGCTGTCCTTCTTCAACAGCAACTCTGAAGCCGAACGGAATGAGATATGCTCTCTCTTCGCTTGTCTCCTTATCATATACAACAGCGTGACGGTTATTCTTGATGTCTTCGAAACGAACTTCACCGTCGATTTCACTGATGATAGCAAGTGACTTCGGTTTACGTGACTCAAAGAGTTCTTCAACTCTTGGAAGACCCTGTGTGATATCTTCTGCTGACGCAACACCACCGGTATGGAATGTTCTCATTGTAAGCTGAGTACCAGGCTCACCGATAGACTGAGCAGCAATAATACCAACTGCCTCACCGACAGTAACAGGCTGACCGTTTGCAAGGTTAGAGCCGTAGCACTTCTTACATACACCGTACTTAGAGTGACAGCCGAGGATTGAACGGATTTCAATCTTCTCTACACCTGAGTTAACGATGATATCAGCTTCGTTATCGCCCATGAGTGTATCTTTAGAAACAAGCACGTTGCCTGCTTCGTCGCAGAAATCGTGTACAAGGTAACGACCGATGAGACGCTCGTGTAAGCCCTCAATTGTCTGCTTACCTGCTTTGATGTCGAATACTTCGAGACCCTCAGTTGAGCCACAATCGTCCTCACGGATGATAACATCCTGTGATACGTCAACAAGACGACGAGTAAGGTAACC
>JAFOED010000153.1 GCA_017380355.1 Ruminococcus sp.
AGCATCGAAGCCTGTGCGCTTTCTCTTTCGCTGATCGAAGAACTACTGAGTTTTACAAGATAGGAGCCGAGCTTGTCCTCGTACTTATCAGTCGTCTTCTCTGCATCTCTGACAAATTTAGCGAGTTTTTCGTTGTAATCAAACAACGCTTTCACTCCATCGTCAAAAGACTGCATTGACCAGTAAGCCATATCTGTTGCAACAACGTAGCAGTTTTCGAGAGCGATAGCAGGAGTTGAGAGCAAACGCTCGTCGATGAATACCTTGCTGAGACCGTCCTCGTCCTCTTCCTTATCTTTGATAACTCTACACGAATAGTTAACAAGCTGTTTAACAAACGGAAGCAAGAGTAGAGTTGTAGTAACATTAAAGATAACGTGGAACAGCGAAACTCGCATCTGTAAAGACATCGGATCTTCACCCGGGAATACTGACAAAAGGAAATTAACAACAGGGTCTCTGAATATCCAGATAATAGCAGTAAAGAATGCTGTTCCGATAAAGTTAAACGTAAAATGTATAAGCGCTACTCTTTTTGAGTTAGCGTTAGCGCCAACTGACGCTAAAAGTGCAGTTACGCATGTTCCGATATTAGCACCTAAAATGATAAACAAAGCTAAATCAAGAGGCATAACACCAGTACCAACCATAGCAATAACAACACCAGTAGCAGCTGATGAACTCTGGATAAGAGCTGTAAAAATAGCGCCGATAAGGATTAAAAGAAGTGGGAAATCAATCTTCGCAAAAATGTTAGTAAACATCTGTTTTACAAGGTCGTTACCGAAAGCCTCTTCACTACTCATAACATTAAGACCAACGAAGATAAGACCCAGACCACTACACAGCAAACCTGCAAGCTTAATCTTCTCTTTCTTCGCAAAGCCCATCATTACACCAGCAAAAGCTAGTGCGTACATCAGCATATTAAAATAATCATTCTTAAGCGCTACAAGCACACCGGTAATAGTAGTACCGATATTAGCACCCATAATGATAGGAGTAGCCTGCATAAGTGTCATAACACCAGCATTAACAAGACCGATAACCATAACTGATGTAGCAGACGAACTCTGTATAATCGCTGTTACACCAGCACCGATACCAACACCAGAAAAACGGTTGTTACTGATTTTTTCAAGCAGTCTCTTCATTCCTGAGCTTGCGCTCTTCTCAAGAGCATCGCTCATAAAATTCATACCAACAATAAATACACCTACACCGGCTAACAACCAGATAAGACAACCAATTAACTGCATGATTTCTTCAGAAGTCAACATATCAATTCACCTTCATTTTCAGAAAAAATCCAAGTCTAGCTTAAAGGGATAGAAGTCCCCAAAAACCGACAGATAAAATATACCACTTAACAAATAACTATAAAAGCACAATAAAGTTTTCTTTGTGTTAAATTCAGGTTAAATTAACAGGAGATAAATCATAACACATTTATCTGACAACAACGCATTGTATCAAGCGAAGCGTTATGAGTGTCTACTGTAACTCCCGCACAGCAGGAAGAGTCGACATAAATCTCTTTTTCGTAAAAATTTGCTTTAAGCAACAGAGCATTTGATACAACGCATATATCGGTACATAAACCTATTAATGTTATATCAAAATCTTCTCCTGCAGCTTTTTCAGCGATAATTTCTGGTAACTGCACGCTACCGAAAGTTGGTTTTTCAACCACTTCGTAATTCTTGTCACATAAAGCCTTTGCGATTTTATCATTAAGTTGCCACCCATCAGTGCCTTTTATACAGTGAACAACAGGAAGTTTCTTACCTTCTGCGCTACTTAAGTAATCATCAGAATGAGTATCTAAAGTAACAATGATTTCACCATCAAACGTTCTTATTTTTTCGACACAATTATCAATAATGGCAATCGCTTCATTAGTTCCAAGTGCACCATCGACAAAATCCTTCTGGATATCAACTACAACTAAAAAATGTTTCATAATAACACCTCCGGATGAATTTATTATACATCAAAATTTTAACATTGCAACAATTAACCAAAGCGTAGTAACTGACATATTTAGAAAAGCATATTATGTATTGGAGGTGAAAACAAATGAACAGACCATGTTGTTCAAACAGAAACGATTGTTTGATTATTGCCGTTGCAGCCAGCATCCTTATAGGTATTGTAACAGCCATTCTGAGCGCTACTGAGATTGTAACAATAACGCCTGCATTCTCATGGGCTTTACTCGGTGTTGCTGTAGTATATCTTCTCGTAACATTTGTAGCATCATCGCTCAGAAGATTTGACACACCGTACTGCGCAAAAAGTCTTATCACAGCTTTTATAGTCGGTATACTGGGAACGATACTTTTCTCTGTTTTGCTACTCGGACTTCCTATCGCTACAGCTTCTCCTGCAGGTGTAATTTTCGCAGGACTTCTTTTAGCGTCATTTGCTCTGATAGTAACTTCTGTTTCCTGCTTAATCCTTAATAGCTATACAAACGATTAAAATAAAAAAAAACAACGGGCACGTAAAGTGTCCGTTGTTTGCTTTTAAATAAAAATCACTCAAATAAAGGTGTGGAGAAATATCTCTCCGCTGTGTCAGGAAGAACGGTAACAACCGTCTTGCCTTTGCCTAAGATTTTCGCCATACGCATAGCTGCAGCTACATTTGTACCACTGCTGATACCGCACATAATACCTTCTTTTGATGCTAAGTCTTTAGACGCCTGAAGCGCTTCTTCATCCTTGATGATGCACACATCGTCGTAAATCTCTGTATTAAGAATATCAGGTATAAGACCGTCGCCAATACCCATCTGTACGTGTGTACCGATCGAACCACCTGACAGAATAGCTGCGTTTTCAGGTTCAACAGCCCAGATAACCAT
>JAFOED010000154.1 GCA_017380355.1 Ruminococcus sp.
ATCGATGTCAAAAATCAGCACGCTGTCACCGATTTTTAAGTCACGAGGGAGCTTGTACGAAGAGTTTTCGTTATTTTTTACAGGGTCGGCAGTGTCCTCTAAATCACGCATATTACGCTTGAGTTTCGCTCTGTCATCAGCAGACATAGCCTTCGCTTTCTGGGCTTTTTCGAGATCGTCGATAAGCGCGTACGCCTGAGCCTTCGTTTTGGAAAGTAAGAGCGACGCTTCGTGCTTTGCTTTCTCGATTTCTCGCTGAGCTTCCTTTTTAGCGCGTTCCATTTCTTTCTGTGCTTTTTCACGCTCAGTTCTGGCTTTGTTGAGTTCAGCGTGAGCCTGCGCCAGAGTCTTCTCGAGTTCCTGTCGACGCTCTTCAAGCGTTTCAACAACGTTTTCAAACTGTCTGCTCTCACTTGATACGAGCTCTTTTGCACGCTCAACTACATCGTCTTCCATACCGAGTCTTTTCGATATAGCAAAAGCGTTACTTTTACCCGGAACACCGATGAGGAGCTTGTATGTAGGACGTAAGGTTTTTACGTCAAATTCGCAACAACCGTTTTCGACTTTTTCGGTTTTAAGTGCGTACTCTTTAAGCTCTGCGTAGTGAGTTGTGCTCGCGATTTTTGCACCTTTACTTCTGAGCTTTTCGAGGATGGATACAGCGAGTGCCGCACCCTCTACAGGGTCAGTACCAGCGCCAAGCTCGTCGATGAGCGCGAGAGTCGAACGATTAGCAAGTTTCAAAATTCCGATGATGTTAGTCATATGCGCAGAGAAAGTCGAGAGTGACTGCTCGATGCTCTGCTCGTCACCGATGTCGACTAAAACACGTCTGAATGTCGAGAGCTCAGAGTTATCTGCGCACGGCACCATAAGTCCGCACATAGCCATAAGTGTCAGAAGACCTATAGTTTTAAGCGAAACGGTCTTACCGCCGGTGTTCGGACCTGTGATAACGAGAGTGTCAAACTCTTTGCCTAAAGTGATGTCTGTCGGTACAACTACCTTGTCAGGAATGAGCGGATGACGTGCCTGCTTTAAGTCGATAACACCGTTGTCGTTCATTTTCGGCATAGTTGCTTTCATTTTGTACGCAAGCTGCGCCTTTGAGAAAATGACGTTTAATTCAACGATGAAGTTGTAGCTTTCAATAATCTCGTCTGCGTGTGTACCACATGTAGCTGAGAGTTCGTATAAAATTTTCTCGATTTCCGCCTGCTCTTTTGATTCGAGCACTCGGATGTCGTTGTTTGCCTGCACTACGCCCATCGGCTCGATAAATACGGTAGAGCCTGATGCTGAAGTGTCGTGCACTAAGCCTGCGACGTTTCCTCTGCACTCAGCTTTTACAGGCACAACGTATCTTCCGTCACGCTGAGTGACGATAGCGTCCTGCAGGTACTTCTGGTGAGTCGAGCTGTGTATAATTTTGTCTAAAACCTCTCGTGCTTTAGACTGAGCTATACGGATTTTTCTTCTTATGTCACTTAAGGTGCTAGAAGCGTTATCTGAGAGCTCTTCTTCACTTATGATACATGTGTTGATTTTATCTTCTAAAAACTTGTTTGTCGATAAAGATTGAAAGTGGTTGTCAAGTGTTGTTTCTATTGACGCTGATTTGTTGCGCCATTCTTTAACACCTCTGATAACTCGCAGTGCCTGAGCGATTTTTAAAAGCTCGGACATAGTAAGACAACCGCCTGCCTGTGCTCTTCTTAAGGCATTTGCGATGTTTGAAATACCTGAAAAAGACGGCGCGCCGAAACGACCGATGAGCATATGCGCATCCTGTGTCTGGTTAAGCGCTTCGTTAACCTCAAAAAGTCCCCACATAGGCTCGATTCTGAGAGCTTGTTCATGAGCGTCAGGGATAGCGGTTTCGTTTGCGAGCATATTTAAAATTTTGTCGAGTTCAAGAGCTTTGTAATGTCTGTTCATATCATTCACTCATCATTTTAAAAAATTGTAAAGTCAGAAAGTCTTTTTCTGTGATACAGCTTAGGTAACTTTCAGTAATAACGTTGAGCTGAATCAGCGATTCTCTCTTCAGAGAAAACGAAAAAAGCTTTTCAAAATCCTGATAAAAAGTATGGCGCAGTGCGGTAATCACGCTGTTTGTAGCTGGGATTCCGTGTACACCGTTTTTAAAAGCACAATCACCACAGAACAGCTTTCCTGTTTTCGGTACGAACATCATATTTGCAGTTTCGTACTCACCACAACTGTCGCACATAATAAGGTCGGGCATATATCCGCTAAGCCCTAGTAGTCGCATTTCGACACACGCTTTTAAGAGCAGTGGGTCTTTGTCGGAGTTACACAAAAGGTGTAGCGCGTTCAAGATTAAACGCAGGTAGTCCGAGCTTTCGCTTTCCTTCGGACAAAGGGTAAGGGAAAGCTCACAAAAATACTGTGCAAGCGACATTTTTATTACGTCGTTTCGAAGCTTTATGAACATTTCGATTGATTGAGCTTCGTCTATTGTGTATGTACCTTTATTTTCAAAAAGACTGAGCTGTGAATAACACAAAAGCCCGGTGGATGCACACTTCGGGCTTTTGATGTTCTTTGCTCGTCTTACAAACGCACGAATAACACCGTGAGAAGCTGTGAGCACGGTGACTATCTTATCCTGCTCACCTATGCTCTGCTCCTTTAGTATCAGTCCGTTTGTTTTGAATTTCATCTTTTTCCTCCAAGTCGGGAGCTTTCTTTGCGTTTTGTATAGCTTTGTACTGCAAATAATCGAGTACACTGCCACTCATCAAAAAAGAGTTCCACGCATCTGTCTCGTTCATATATATCTGCCCTTTCAAGTTAGTAGGTTATTATTATACCTACGTCTAAGGGAGATATAGTGTGAAAAATGTAGAAGCCAGAAATTGTAATATTAAGCGTCCGAGTTTCCGAGCCTTTCAAATTTCAAAGTGATCGAGGTCTCGCACTTGACTTTTAAGGGCTACGGTGCTCGGCGCTTAATATATCACGCCTCGTTGCTCTGCGCTGATCCTCAAAAATCTACAGTTTCGCATTAATTTCCTTCGTTGACTTCGTCAACTGCAGAAATACAGACTCGACTTTGATTTATTGAGGGCTCCGAGCCTCGGCGCTTAATTGAAATCGTTCTGGTTGAATCCGAAGTTGTTAAGAAGTGCTTCGCGGTTTCTCCAGTCTTCTTTAACCTTGACCCATGTCTGCAAGTTTACCTTGCAATCGAAGAACTTCTCCATATCCTGTCGTGCATAGGTGCTGATTTTCTTGAGCATCGAACCACCTTTGCCGATGATGATACCTTTGTGGGTAGCACGCTCGCAGTAAATAGTAGCGTCGATGTCTAAGATTTCACTGTCCTCGCGAGTTCTCATTCTCTCAATAACAACAGCGGTTCCGTGAGGTATTTCCTTGTCAGTAAGACGCAGGATTTTCTCTCTTATCATTTCTGCGGCGAGAACTTTTTCAGGCTGGTCGGTGAGCGCATCGTCTTCGAAGAAATGACCACCCTCGACGCACAGCTTTTTCAGCTCATCTACGAGTTCAGGCACATCTTTGCCGTCTACTGCACACACAGGCACAACAGCCTCGAAGTTGTAAAGCGATGAGTAGGATAAAATAAGCTCTAAAAGCTGTTCTTTGTCCTTTAACATATCGATTTTATTGATAGCGAGAACGACCTTTGTTTCGCTTTTCTTGAATTTTTCAATCAGCATAAGCTCGGTTTTGCCGACTTCTTTGTCAGCTTCGACAACGAGCACACACGCGTCAACGCCCATAACGGATTCGTTTATTGAGCGCACCATATACTGGCCGAGAGTTGTTCTCGGTTTGTGCATACCCGGAGTGTCGATAAAGACAATCTGGTGCTCGCCCTCTGTCAGAATTCCCATGATTCGTGTACGGGTAGTCTGTGGTTTACTGCTGACGATAGCAATTTTCTGTTTTAAAATGTTGTTTAAAAGTGAGCTTTTACCGACGTTTGGTCTACCTGTAAGTGCGATAAAAGCTGATTTATCTTTTTTGTTCATATTATTATCCTTTACTTCTTTTCAGACTTTTTTCTTAAAAATCCTAAGTATTTTTCAGGTTTTATAGCGACAAAAAGTATGCCAAGTACAACGCCTGCGATGAGTACAAAAAGTGCCCATATATCGGTTTTTACAAAGTAGGTGTACATATCTTTAAAAGCGTTTACGTCAAACAGAAGAATAAACGCAACGATTATGGACGCAAAGGCTGTAATCAGCACAGCACCTGCGCAGATATCTTTTATATACTTTATGTTTTTGTTGTACTCCTTAGTTATTGTGTCGCACACTTTTTCGATTGCGGTATTTATGATTTCTGTGACCCAAACGGAAGAAATAGTGAGTGTGAGAACCGCCCACGAAGCGGCGTCAAGCTCGTAGAATTTGAGCACAAAAGCGACAACAAAAACTGCAGTAACAAGATGAAAACGCATATGTCCCTCGGTATTCAGCACCGAAAAAAGTCCTCGAAATGCGTAGAAAAAGCTGTTTGTCTGCTTTTTTAGTTTATTGTCCATTTTGTCCTCACTCTTCAACGAGGTAGCTCGTTGTCACTTCGAGTCCGAGCATATCCATAACGTGCTCTTCTTTTTCTCTCATATGTACCTTCTCGAGTGGTTCCATGTGGTCGTATCCCAAGAGGTGAAGTACTGAGTGTGCTGTTAAGTAGCCGACCTCACGCTGGAATGAGTGACCGAAAAGTTCAGACTGTTCCAAAGCTTTCTCCATCGAGATAACAACGTCGCCGAGAATCTGCGCGCCTGTGTTAGGGTCGATGTCGTATTTACCATCGCTACCCATCGGGAACGAGAGAACGTCTGTCTCGATAGGCTTGTCGCGGTACTGGGTGTTGAGTTCTTTGATCTGTTCGTTGTCAACGAAGGTTACGCTGATTTCAGCAGCACCCTCAAATTTTTCCATTTTAAGCACAGCGTTACAGCAACGACGAACGAGCATTCTCAGTCCTGTCGGAATCTGCACCTTTTTCTGTGAATTTGTGATGATTACTCTGATTTTATCCTTTGTCATATCGTTTTTTTGCCTCCTCATTTTTCTCGTACGCTTTGATGATGTCCTGAACCAACTTGTGTCTTACGACATCCTTTTCAGAGAATGTTATATGTTTAATGTCTTTGATATTTTTAAGAACTTTAACTGCTTCTTTAAGACCGCTTCTTACACCACTTGGCAGGTCAATCTGAGTGATGTCACCTGTGATAACCATTTTCGAGCCGTTGCCAAGACGGGTTAGAAACATTTTCATTTGTTCGTTTGTGGTGTTCTGCGCTTCGTCTAAGATGATGAAAGAATCGTCTAAAGTACGGCCACGCATATAAGCAAGAGGAGCAACCTCGATGTTGCCACGCTCTAAGTATTTCTGGTAGGTTTCAGCGCCGAGCATATCAAACAGCGCGTCGTAAAGTGGACGCAGATAAGGGTCGACCTTGCTCTGTAAATCACCCGGAAGAAAACCGAGTCGCTCGCCTGCTTCGACAGCAGGACGGGTGAGGATGATTCGGTTTATTTCTTTCGCTCTGAAAGCGGTTACCGCCATAGCGACAGCAAGGTAGGTTTTACCAGTACCCGCAGGACCTACACCGATGGTGATTGTGTTGTCTTTTATAGCAGAACAGTAGTGCTTCTGACCGAGCGTTTTAGGTTTAATCGGCTTGCCTTTAGCTGTGACACAGATGCAGTCACTCGCTAACTGTTCGATTTTTTCTTCGCTACCGTCGTTTATGAGTGAAATACAGTATCTCACATTTTGTTCTGAGAGCTGTTCACCTCGGCTCAAAAGCGATAAAAGTGATTCGATAGTTTTAGTCGCTTTCATCACGTTTTCAGCGTCACCGCTGATTTTAAGCTCGCTGTCACGAGCAGTTACTCGCACAGAGAATTCAGCCTCAATCAGCTTAATATTTTCGTCAAAACTTCCGAAAAGCGCTACGGCGTGTTCTAAGCGGTCAATGTTTATAATCTGTTCCATGAAAATCCTCACAACTGATAAACAAATTTATACAAATATCAGTATACCACAAATATCGGGTGAAATCAAAGAAAATATTACATTATATATGG
>JAFOED010000155.1 GCA_017380355.1 Ruminococcus sp.
AAAATTATTCGGGAAACACTTGAAAAATGTTTTGAAGACCTTATTTCAACTGGTGGTTCTGTTATTGAGGTTGTAAACGTATTAAGAGAAGCTGGCGCTGAAGTTTTAGGTGTTGTTTCTATTTTCACATATGGTATGCAGAAAGGTCTCGACAGACTTGCTGCAGCTGAAGTTAAGAACGTATCTCTCACTAATTTTGATGTTATTGCTGAAGTAGCTGCTGAAGAAGGCTACATTAAGAGTGAGGATATTGTAAAACTCATTTCATTCAGAAATAACCCATCAGACGAGAGCTGGATTAACGCGGAGGCGTAATATGAGAAGTGTTATTGATATTATCGACCTTACTCCTGAAGAAATCGATGATATGATAAAAACTGCATGTGATATTATCGATAATCCTCTGAAATATTCTGAAATGTGCAAAGGAAAGAAGCTTGCTACACTTTTCTTTGAGCCTTCTACTCGTACTAGACTTAGTTTTGAAGCTGCTATGTACGAACTTGGTGGTAATGTAATCGGTTTCTCTGAGGCTAGCAGTTCTTCTGCTACTAAAGGTGAAAGCGTTGCTGATACAGCTAAGGTTATCAGTTGTTATGCAGACATTATTGCTATGCGTCATCCTAAAGAGGGTGCTCCTTATGTAGCGTCTAAGAATGCTACAATCCCTGTAATTAACGCAGGTGATGGTGGTCACAATCACCCTACACAGACGTTAGCAGATCTTCTTACAATTTATCGTGAAAAGGGTAGATTTGATAACTTAACTATTGGTTTTTGTGGCGATCTTAAGTTCGGACGTACTGTACATTCACTTATCAATGCTATGGCACGTTATACTGGAATTAAGTTTATTCTTATTTCACCAGAAGAATTAAAACTTCCAAGTTATGTTAAGAAGAATGTTCTTATGGCTAATAATATCCCATACGTACAGACCACAAGTTTAGAAGAAGCTATGCCTGAACTTGATGTTCTTTATATGACTAGAGTACAGGGTGAGCGTTTCTTTAACGAAGAAGATTACCTCCGTTTAAGAGACAGCTATATTCTCGATTTACAGAAGCTTTCAACAGCTAAAGAAGACTTGTGTATTATGCATCCGCTTCCACGTGTTAATGAAATCAGCGTAGCTGTTGATAATGACCCACGTGCTTGCTATTTCAAGCAGGTGTTAAACGGAAAATACATGCGTATGGCTCTCATACTAAAGTTATTACAGGAGGCATAATATGAACGTAGATTCTATTAGTAACGGTGTTGTTATTGACCATATCAGAGCTGGTCTTGCTTTCAGACTTTATAATCTTCTTGACCTTGATAATCTCGATTGTCCTGTAGCTATCATCAAGAATGTAGCTAGCAAGAAGATGGGGAAGAAGGATATTATAAAAATCGACTCACAGACACCAATTGATTTTGATGTTGTTGGCTTTGTAGATCCTAATGCAACTATCAATGTTATCAAAGATGGTGTTTTAGTTGAAAAACTTAGCATTGATATGCCTGAAAAACTTACAAATGTTATTAAATGTAAGAATCCGAGATGCATCACAACTGTTGAGCAGGAGATAGAGCACGTGTTCATCTTATCAGAAGAAGATGAAAAGGTATATCGTTGCCTATATTGTGAAACAAAAGCTGATATTTAAAGCATATTTTTAGTAAGTGTGCGAATTGACAAAATGGCGATATAATGATACATTTTAAATGTATTTTTGCTATCATGTTACTGACGGTTTTAAGTGGAGTACCACAGAGGAGCATGATGTATAGCAATTGCCGACCGTCTGGGCACACGACTTTATTGTTGTGTGCCTTTTTATATTTTTTTGGAGGTTTGTTATGAAAAAAGTTGGTATTATTATGGGCAGCGACAGTGATTTGCCTATCATCAGAAAAGCAACTGGTGTGCTGGATGAACTTGAAATACCTTATGAAGTACACATTTATTCTGCTCACAGAACACCTGTTGAAGCTAGAGACTTTGCTGTTAACGCTAGAGAAAACGGCTATGGTGTTCTGATCGCTGCTGCTGGTATGGCAGCACACTTAGCTGGTGCTATTGCGGCTAACACAACTTTACCGGTTATCGGTATTCCGTGCAAATCTTCTGTACTTGACGGTATGGATGCGCTTTTATCTACTGTTATGATGCCTACAGGTATCCCTGTTGCTACTGTAGCTATTAATGGTGGTGCAAATGCTGCACTTTTAGCTGCTCAGATTATCGCTGTTGAGGATTCTGCTCTTGCTGAAAAACTTAACAATAAACGTGCAAACGACGCTGCTGTCGTTCTTGAAAAAGATGCAGCTGTCATGAACAATCTTTAATTTTGCTTTATAAATTCATATTTATATAAAGGAGTAATTTATTATGGAAAAGAAACTTATCTACACAGGTAAAACAAAGGACGTATTCGCACTTGAAAATGGCAACTGCCTTTTAAAGTTTAAGGATGATTGTACAGGTAAAGACGGCGTATTTGATCCAGGCGAAAACGCTGTTGGTCTTACAATTGACGGTGTTGGTGATGTTAACCTCAGAATGTCAATCTACTTCTTTGAAAAAATCAATGCTGAGGGTATCAGAACTCATTATGTAAACGCTAATCTCGAAGACACAACAATGGAAGTTCTCCCTGCAAAAGTATTTGGTAAAGGCTTAGAAGTTATCTGCCGTCATAAGGCTGTTGGTAGCTTTATCCGTCGTTATGGCGATTATATTGAAGATGGCGCAGATCTTCCTGAGTATGTTGAGATGACATTCAAGGATGACGCTAAGGGCGATCCACTCGTAACTAAGGATGCTTTAGTTGCTTTAGGCATTATGACAGACGAGCAGTACGAAGATATGAAGGCAATGACACAGAAAATTACAAGAATTGTTGCTGATGACCTCAAAGAAAAGGGCCTCGTACTTTATGATATTAAATTTGAGTTTGGTTACGATCCAGAAGGTAAGGTTATGCTTATCGACGAGATCGCTTCTGGTAATATGCGTGTATATAAGGATGGCGCTTATATCGATCCAATGACTCTTTCAGAGCTCTTCTTTGCTTAATTTTCATTCTTTTTACGGGGTGTTACAATGGGTGGTTTTTTTGGAATTACCTCTACTAACGACTGTGTTCCTGAAGTATTCTTTGGTGTAGATTATCATTCTCATCTTGGTACTAAAAGAGGCGGTATGGCTGCCTTTGATAAAGAAATAGGATTACAGCGCGTTATTCACAATATTGAAAGTTCTCCTTTCAGAACAAAATTTGAACATGTACTTGATGATATGCACGGTACTTCTGCTATCGGTTGTATCAGCAACAGCACACCTCAGCCAATGCTTATTCGCTCTAAGCTTGGTGTGTATGCTATCTGTATGGTTGGTATTATCAATAACGCTGATGAACTAGTTGACGTATGTCTTAATTCAGGTAGTGGACACTTCGATGCTATGACTGGCGGTGCTGTAAACTCAACAGAGCTTCTTGCAGCACTTATCAATCAGAAAGATAGTTTTGTAGAAGGTATCAAGTACGCTCAGGATATGATTGATGGTACCGCTTCAATTATTATTCTGAAAGATAATGGTAACATTATTGCTGCTCGAGATAAGGTAGGTAGATTACCTATTTTAGTTGGTAAGAATGATAGCGGATACAGTGTTTCTTTCGAATCATTTGCTTATCAGAAATTCGGATTTATCGACGAAAAAGAGCTTCGTCCTGGTGAGATCGTTGAACTTTCTCCTGATTCTATGACTGTTTTATCAGAGGGCGGTAACAAGATGCGTATCTGTTCCTTCCTTTGGAGTTACTACGGTTTTCCAAACTCTACGTATGAAGGTGTATCTGTAGAAGTTATGAGATACATCAATGGTAGAATTATGGCTAGAAATGACGAGAATAATGGTATAAATAACGATGTTGACTACATCTGCGGTGTTCCTGATTCCGGTACTCCGCATGCTATTGGTTATGCTGGTGAATGTGGCAAGCCTTTTGCTCGTCCTTTTATTAAGTATACACCAACTTGGGCTCGTAGTTTTACACCATCTAATCAGAACATACGCAATATGATTGCGAAAATGAAGCAGATTCCTGTGCCTGATTTAATTAAGTTTAAGAAACTTCTGTTTGTTGATGACTCTATCGTCAGAGGAACTCAGCTTAAAGGTACAGTTGATTTTCTGTATGAAAACGGAGCTAAAGAAGTGCATATGCGCTCTGCTTGTCCTCCTATTATGTATAATTGTAAGTTCTTGAATTTCTCCAGAACTAAAAATGATATGGAACTCATCGCCAGAAAGGTTATTTATGACCTTGAGGGTGAAGAGGGTGAAAAGTATATTGATGAATATAGCAACTCCAACACTGAAAGAGGTAAGAAGCTCAGACAGGTTATCTGTGAACAGCTTAATCTTGCATCACTTGAATTTCAGTCTTTAGAGGGTATTATTGAAGCAATCGGGTTACCTGAAGATTGTCTTTGTACTTATTGTTGGAGCGGAAAGGAATAAAATACTATGAGTTTTCAGTCTAAATCTGACAGCTACGCAGCTGCTGGTGTTGATATTACAGCAGGATACAAATCTGTTGAACTTATGAAAGCACACATTAAGCGTACACGTAACGAAGGTTGCCTTGATGATGTAGGTGGCTTCGGTGGTTGCTTCGCTCTTCCTACTGGTATGGAGGAGCCTGTACTTGTTTCAGGTACAGATGGCTGTGGTACTAAAGTTAAGCTTGCTATCCTTCTTGATAAGCATGACACAATCGGTATAGATGCTGTCGCAATGTGCGTTAACGACATTATTTGCTGCGGTGCGAAGCCACTCTATTTCCTCGATTATATAGCTTGTGGCAAAAATTATCCTGAAAAAATTGCTACTATCGTAAGCGGTGTAGCTGAAGGTTGTGTACAGTCAGGTGCAGCTCTTATCGGTGGCGAAACTGCTGAACATCCTGGTCTTATGCCTGTGGATGATTACGACCTTGCTGGTTTTGCTGTTGGTATCGTTGATAAAAAAGATATTATCGACAATAAAACTATGGCTAAAGGTGACGTCGTTATAGCTCTTGCTTCAAGTGGTGTACACTCTAATGGTTTTTCGCTTGTAAGAAAAGTTTTCGACGTTGAAAACGCTGATATTACAACTCCTGTTGAAGAACTCGGCGGTAAGTCTGTAGGCGAGACATTACTCACACCTACTAAAATTTACGTTAAATCTATTCTCGCTTTACTTGATGAAGTTAAAGTTAAAGGCATCTCACACATCACAGGTGGTGGATTCTATGAAAATATTCCACGTAGCATTCCTGATGGTTTAGGTGCTAAAATTGATCGCTCTGCTGTAAAAGTACTCCCTATTTTTGATTTACTTGCAAAAACAGGCGATATCAGTGAGCGTGATATGTTCAACACAAATGCCTGAGGGTTGTTCAGAAACCACACCACTGCCGGGGCTGCCC
>JAFOED010000156.1 GCA_017380355.1 Ruminococcus sp.
GCCTATACGCCGTGCGTTGCGTCTATATACGCCGTTAAGGTAGAAATTAACAAAAATTTCGCGGTAAAGTTTGGAGTTTTTCAGTTTTTACTTGCTTTAATTTCAACCTATTTAATATACTTTATAACCACGATTTATCCGGTATCCGAAAAGGCGGATACGATGACCTTATCGCTTATCTTAAATCTCTGTAAAAACAAACGCACAGCAGGAGCTGTGCGTTTTTCTTATGCATATCGAGTTTTTGAAATTTTATCGCTGTCGTCTGTGTAGTTTTCAAGATAGTCTAAAATCACGTTTTCATTTTCACTTACGAAAAACAGCTCGAGGTTAGCGCTTTTTAGAAAATTCTGTTTTACTCCGTTTTCTAAAAACTCAATCAGGTTGTCATAATAACCGTTAGTGTTAAAAATAGCGATTGGCTTTTTGTGGCGGTCGAGTGAACGCAGAGTGAGAATCTCGAAAAACTCTTCGAAAGTACCGATACCGCCAGGGGTGACAATAAAAGCGTCGCTTTTACTTTCCATCAGCATTTTACGCTCTCGCATAGTGTCTGTATAAATCATCTCGCTACATTTTTCAAAAAGTATGCCGTCAACATTGAAAAAATTTGGCGCTATACCGATGATTTCACCATTTTCTTCAGATATTCCGCGAGCAACGGCTCCCATTAGACCGCTTGCACCACCACCGAAAACGAGGGAGTGGTTTCTCTTGCCCATTTCTTCGCCTAGTTTCTCACCTGCAGTAAGAAATGACTTGTCGATTTCGTTTGATGCAGCACCATAGACACAAATTTTCATAAAAACCTCCGATTATAAGCACATTTCAAAAATTTTCTCGACGTCTTCAGGATAAAGTTTTACAAAGCCGTTGATACATTCGCCTTCGCACGATTTGTGTGCCATAATTTTAAAGTGTTCGCTATTAATACCGACCTGTGTGAACGAGCTCTGAAGACCTAAGGTGTTAAAGAAGAAGCCTGAGAGTTTTTCGATGCTGAGCTTTGCAATTTCCATAGGTGGAAGATTTTTGTCTATATCGAAAACGTTAATGCCAAACTGTACGTATTTATCTACGTTTTCTTCATTTAAGCAGTAGCTCAAGAATCGAGGTGTGAGGATAGCAAGCCCTAAGCCGTGAGTGATGTCGTAGATGGCTGAAAGTTCGTGTTCGAGTGGATGACAGCTCCACTCGTGGGCTTTACCTGCTTTGACAAAAGTATTTATAGCCCAAGTGGAAGCCCACATAAGGTTAGCGCGAGCTTCATAGTTACAAGGGTCGTTGATTGCAACTTCACCGTATTTTATAACAGTTTTGAGCAAACCCTCCATAACGCAGTCGAGCATATACATATCTTTTTCAGGTGCGAAGTAAACTTCTAAGATGTGGCTTATTATGTCTGCACAACCGCACGCTGTCTGATATTTGCTGACAGAGTAGGTGAGAGTCGGGTCTAAAAACGATGCTTTTGGTAGAAGCGGACGAGCTAGTCTGCCGATTTTGTCTTTTGTTTCAGGGTTTGAGATAACACCGCCACAGTTCATCTCACTGCCTGTTGCGGAAAGTGTGAGGACAGTAAGTACAGGAAGGGCATCGTCTACATCAGCCCACTGTGAGAAAAAGTCCCACGCGTCGTGCTCGACTTTAGCACCTGCAGAAATCCACTTTGTAGCGTCTAAAGTAGAACCTCCTCCGACAGCGAGAAGCACGTCGATGTTTTGCTCTTTGCAGATTTTCACACCCTCGCGCACAGAGTCGATACGAGGGTTAGGCTCGATACCTGAGAGTTCGAAAACTTCGCTTCCTGCTTTAGTAATCTCGTCAATGATTGTATCGTACAGGCCTGATTTTTTTATCGAGCCACCGCCATAGCATAAAAGCACCTTTTTGCCGTAGTTTTTTAGCTCTGTGTGAAGGTTTGAAACGGCATTTTCGCCGAAATAAACTTTGGTTGGTACGTCGTAAATAAAGTTATTCATAATGTCCTCCTTAATCTGTTTCAAACTGGCTGTTGTAAAGCTGTGCGTAGAATCCACCTAAGCTCAGAAGCTCTTCGTGTGTGCCTACAGAGTCGATATCACCGTCTTTTAATACGATGATAACGTCTGCGTTTTTGATGGTAGAAAGTCTGTGAGCGATTACAAAGGATGTTCTGCCAACTGTGAGCTTATCCATAGCGTCCTGAATAATACGCTCAGTACGTGTGTCGACTGAGCTGGTCGCTTCGTCCAAGATGAGAAGCGGAGCGTTTTCAATCATAGCGCGTGCTATGGTTAGCTGCTGTTTTTGTCCTGCTGAGAGGGTTGTTTTGTCGTCGAGTACTGTATCGTAGCCGTGTGGCAGCGAGTGGATGAAACGATGAATTCCGACAGCTTTGCACGCGTTTATTAATTCTTCGTCAGTTACGTTTTCTTTCGAGTAAATGAGGTTTTCTTTAACAGTACCCTCGAACAACCACGTGTCCTGAAGCACCATGCAGAAAAGTTTGTGAACATTGTGTCTTGTGAGCTCATCGATTTCGATGCCGTCAATAAGAATATCACCGCTGTTTACTTCGTAAAAACGCATAAGTAGGTTAACAAGAGTTGTTTTACCACTTCCGGTCGGGCCGACAATTGCGACTTTCTGTCCTGCTTTTACTTTTAAGCTGAAGTCTTTGATGATAGTTTTATCTTTTGTGTATCCAAATTTTACATTTCTGAATTCGACGTCGCCTCTGACGTTTTGAAGAGTTGTCTTTTTATGGCTTTCATCGCTTAATTCAGTAGCACCGATGTACTCGAAAACTCGTTCACTTGCTGCGGCTGTTGACTGCATACTAGTGAAAGCCTGTGCAATCTGTGACAGCGGATTTGTGAAAAGTCTGATGTATACCATAAACGCAACTACTACACCAAAAGTAATTGTACCGTTAATTGCAAGCAGAGCACCTACGATACACACAGCAACATATCCGAGGTTGCCGATGAAGTTCATCAGCGGTTGCATCAATCCGGACAGAGCAGATGCTTTGAATGAGCTGTCACGCAGGTGTCGGTTGATTCGTTCGAATTCCTGCTTTGACTGTGTCTGCGCGTTAAAAACCTTAACAACCGTGTGCCCCGAGTAAATTTCTTCGACGTGGCCGTTAATCGCGCCCAAGTGTCTTTGTTGGCGTGTAAAATGTTTCTGCGAATGCTTCATAATGAAGCTCATCAAAAAGAATCCCAGAAGTGAAGTGATAATAGCAGTAAACGCCATAATATAGTTTGTGATAAACATCATCAAAAGCGAGCCGATAAACAGCGTGAGTGACGAAACGAGCATACCGATGCTCTGATTGAGCGTCATACCTATAGTATCGACGTCGTTAGTGATACGCGACAGTACGTCGCCGTAGCTTGTTTTGTCGAAGTAGTTAAATGGCAGACGGTTTGTTTTTTCGATGATGTCTTTTCTTAGTTTTTTTGACAGCACCTGTGTGACGGTTGCCATAATATAGTGTTGTGAGAAATTGAGTATCCAGCTAATAGCGTAGAGCACCGCCATAAACAAAGAAAGTTTTGTTACAGCAGTAGTGTCTACAGTGGTAGTAAGTCCCTGCGTGATGAGGTCAGTAATGTAACTTAGAAATTTTGGTCCGACAAGCGATATTATAGTACCGATTAATGAACACACCACAGCGATTATCACCAGAGGGACCTGCTTTTTTGAGTATTTTATTAGTTTGCCCCATGTTTTTCTGAAGTCTTTCGGTTTTTCTCCGTGAAATTTATTTCCCGGTCCGTGTCCTCCTTTGTGTGGTACAGGAGGTTTCTTTGTGTTTTCGCCGATAATAGTCTTTTTCTTTTCTATCATTTGCTCAACTCCTCCTTTGACAGCTGTGAAAGAGCGATTTCCTTGTAAACGTCACAAGTGTTCAGTAGCTCTTTGTGTTTGCCCATACCCGCAATTTTACCTTCATCAAGCACGATGATAAGGTCAGCGTCTTTAATTGTGCCGATTCGCTGAGCGACGATGATGTTTGTAGTGCCAGATGTTTCTTCTTTGAGAGTCTGACGAAGTGTTCGGTCGGTTTTGTAGTCCAGCGCTGAGAAAGAGTCATCAAAAATCAGAATTTCAGGCTCTCTGCACAGAGCTCGTGCGATACAAAGTCGCTGACGCTGACCGCCTGAAACGTTAGTGCCGCCCTGAGTGATGTCTGATTCATATTCAAATGGCATTTTTTCGACGAATTCCTGAGCCTGAGCGATTTTTACTGCTCGTTTTACGTCGTCTTCTGTGTAGTCTTTGTTCTCGTTTTCACCGAATGCAACGTTCGTGTTGATATTACCCGAGAAGAGAAGTGCACGCTGAGGCACGTAGCCGAGCTTGTCATATAAGCTTTTCAGTTTATAATCCTTAACATTTATGCCATCAACTAAAACTTCGCCCTGTGTTACGTCGTAAAAACGAGGAATAAGATTAATCAGAGTAGTTTTGCCACAACCTGTCGAGCCGATAATTGCTACGGTCTGACCTTTTTTCGCTTTAAATGAGATATCTTCAAGCACGTAATCTGATGCGTCAGGATATTTGAAGCTGACGTTTCTAAATTCGATTTCTCCTTTAACAGTTGTGTTTTTGCCGTCATATTCGCCGTCGAAGATAGTAGGCTCAGTATCGATAACCTCATTGATACGCTGTGCTGAAATAATAGCACGTGGTGCCATAATGAAAATCATATTAAGCACCATAAATGAAATGATAATCTGTATTGCGTACTGAGAGAAGACAATCATCTCTGAGAAGATTTCAAGTTTGTCTCCCATAGCTGCCTGATTAATGAGATAAGCGCCTATCCAGTAAATGATAAGCGACATTCCGCTCATAACGATATTCATACTCGGTCCCATAATAGACAGAATGCGGTGTGCAGACAAATTGTTCGAGGTGATTTCCTCATTTGCTTTTTCGAACTTCTCTTCCTGATACTTTTCTGCATTATAAGCGTGTACAACACGTAATCCGTTTAAGTTTTCACGGGTGATTCGGTTGATGTTATCTGTCAGTTTCTGTATGCGTTTAAATTTAGGAAGTGCGAAAATGTAACATATGAGAAGCACTATGCAAATAAACAGTACGCATAAAGCTGTAGCAAGAGTCCACTGCCAGTGCTTTGTCGAAATTTTTGAGATTGCCCACACACTCATCACGGGAGCTTTGATTATAGCAAGTGTACCAAAAACGATGATGTTCTGCACCTGTGTGATATCGTTTGTTGAACGTGTGATGAGAGAAGGAGTAGAGAAACGGTTCATTTGTTCAAGTGAGAACGACTCGACTTTGTCGTACAGTTTTGTTCTGACGGTGTATGAGTAATCTGCAGCGATTTTAGCAGATATAAAATGTATGCACACAGCGAGCAAAAGTGTGAGCACTGCGCACAGAAGCATTTTTGCGCCTGCTGTGATTATAGCCGACATTTCTGTGCCTTGTGTTTGTGTGAGTGCTGTGATTTGTGCCATATATTCAGGCATTTTCAGTTCAAAAAACACCTGCACGAGTATACACACGGCGTTTAAAGCAACATAAAGCCAGCACTGTTTCGGAAAATGTTTTAAAATATGCTTCATTTTATACCTCCTGTGTAAGATTTTTCTTGATTTTTTCAAGAGTTACGCTGAATGCGTACAGCTCGTCATCATCTATACCTTTGGTAATAGTATCTTCCAGCGCGATTTTTACTGGAGTCAGCTTTTTAGCTATCGATTCACTTTTTTCGGTCAGCTCGATTTTCTTCAGTCTGCGGTCGTTTTCTACAGCGACTCTGACGATAAGACCCTTTTGCTCCATATTTGAAAGCTCTTTCGAAACTGTAGAGCGACGCACCTGAAACTCACGTTCAATATCTTTCTGATAGATATTCTCAGATTTTTTGTCGTATAAAAACGAGATTATACACGCTGTAGTATGCGAAATTGTCTTGTCAGTAGGTTTTTCAATACCTTTATTGATATCTGAGTTAAGAATTTGCCGCTGTATGAGGTTGTTTACCTGAGCGAGTTGTCTGCCTATAGAATTTTTTGTCATAATACACCTCTTTGTTAGACGTGAAACTGTTTGCTGTCTAACATTATAATATATCTATTTTTTGCTGTCAATGTTCTCATTTTATATTAAAGTTGTGTTAAATAAGTCGAAAAAAGTTGAAAAATCAATTTCATGGTGCTATACTACCCTTACATGAAATATTCATGAAAAATGAGGTGTAAGAAATGATACATATTTTGTATAATCCGAAATCGAATTGCGGAAAAGATTTCGAAAACGTACTTAATAGTGTAAAAGACTATTACAAAAACGAGGAGCAGAACGCTGTTGATATTACTACAGTCGAGGATACAAAAGCGTTATTCGACACTTTTGATGACAGCGATGATGTAGTGCTTGTCGGCGGTGACGGTACACTCAACGTTTTATGCAACAATTTACGTGGCTATGACATTAAGAACAGACTGTTTTTATTCAAAGCTGGTTCAGGTAATGACTTCTTACGTGATGTGGAGTTATCTCTTGAGGGTGATGACGCAAAAGTCGTACAGATTAACGAGTACATCAATAACCTTCCGGTTGTAACAGTTAAGGGCAAGGAATACCTGTTTGTAAATAACGTAGGTTACGGTATCGACGGTAAGGTTTGTACAGCAGCAGAGGATGAAAGAGCAAAGGGTAAGAAAGAAATTAACTACACTACTCTTGCTATTAAGCTTCTTTTGACATCTTATAAGAGCAATGGCGCAAAAGTTACTGTTGACGGTGTGACAAAAGAGTTTAAAAAAGTTTGGCTTGCACCTGTAATGAATGGTTTGTTCTATGGTGGAGGTATGATGCCTGCTCCACAGCAGAACAGAAAAGGCGATAGCCTTTCATGCTGTGTTATTCATTCTACTAACGCTATCCAGACACTTATCATTTTCCCTTCACTTTTCAAGGGAGAGCACATTAAATATAAGAAAAAAGTTGAAGTTATGTCAGGTAGAGAAATCAAAGTTGAATTTGATGCTCCACAGGACGTGCAGATTGACGGCGAGATTATCCGTGATGTAACTGAAATTTCTGCTAAGAAGTTTGCTGACTTAAAACTCAGAGACGCAGAGGTTTAATTTTTCTAAGAAATCTTAATATTTTAGTATAAAAAGAGGGCTTTTGCCCTCTTTATTTTTTTGTTTTTGTGTTTACATTAAACATTATATATAAAATGAGACGCAAAATTTCAGCAAAAAGCCAAAAACTCGTGATTTTGTTGACTTTAGCGTTTCATTGTAGTAAAATCATGGTTATACTTTATAAGGAGGATTGCCCTTTTTATGGAAAAATATCTAGTTATTGCGACCTTTGTCGGCGCGGTACTGGCTCTTGTTTTCGCTGTTATTATGGCAAAACGCGTGCTCAGTTTCGACGAGGGTACAGACAAAATGAAAAAAATCTCCGCATCAATTCGTCAGGGTGCCAACGCATACCTTAAGAGACAGTATACAATCGTGTCTATCTTCTTCGGCGGTATGTTCCTTATCCTTTGTGCTATGGCGATATTCGGATTACTTACTCCGTACGTTCCGTTTGCGTTCATCACAGGTGGCTTCTTCTCGGGCCTTTCAGGCTTTGTAGGTATGAAGATTGCTACAGCTGCAAACGCAAGAACAGCTAACGCGTGCAGAAGTGGTCTTAACAAAGGTTTAAGAGTAGCATTCTCTGCTGGTTCTGTTATGGGCTTTACTGTAGTAGGTTTAGGACTTTTAGATATTTCTATCTGGTTCTTCTTACTCAGATTCGTGTTCCACTGTGAAGCTGCTGAAATCACAAGCGCTATGCTTACATTCGGTATGGGTGCTTCTTCTATGGCGCTCTTCGCTCGTGTTGGCGGCGGTATATTTACAAAAGCTGCAGACGTTGGCGCTGACCTTGTAGGTAAGGTTGAAGCTGGTATTCCTGAGGATGACCCACGTAACCCTGCTTGTATCGCTGATAACGTAGGCGATAACGTAGGTGACGTTGCTGGTATGGGTGCTGACCTTTATGAGTCTTATGTTGGCTCTGTAATTTCAGCATCAGCTTTAGGCGTTGCTGCTTTCTCTAATCTCCACGACAAAGCATTCGGATTTAAAGCTATGGCTGTTCCTATGCTCATCGCTGCAGTTGGTATCCTTTGTTCTATTTTAGGTACATTCTTTGTACGTACAAAGGAAAACGCTACACAGAAGATGTTACTTAAGTCACTTTCACGTGGTACAAACCTTTCAGCTATTATCATTGCTATCGCTGCATTCCCGATTATCTACTATGTATTAGGCGAAGGCAGCATGAATAACATCGGTTTCTATTTCGCTATTTTAGCAGGCTTAGTTGCTGGTGTACTCATCGGTCTTTCTACTGAGTACTTTACTTCTGATTCTTACAAGCCTACAAGAAAGCTTGCAGGCAAGTCAGAAACAGGTTCTGCTACAATTATCATCGGCGGTTTAGGTTTAGGTATGCTCTCAACAGTACTTCCTATCGTAATCGTTGGTGCTTGTATTCTTATCGCTTACTATGTATCAGCTGGTAGCCTTACTGAAGCAAGCGGTGCTTCTGGCGGTCTTTATGGTATCGCTTTAGCTGCTGTTGGTATGCTTTCTACTTTAGGTATCACACTCGCAACAGACGCTTATGGTCCTGTTGCTGATAATGCTGGTGGTATCGCTGAGATGTCAGGTCTCGAGCCTGAAGTAAGACAGAGAACTGACGCATTAGACGCTCTTGGTAACACAACTGCTGCTACAGGTAAGGGTTTTGCTATCGGTTCTGCTGCACTTACAGCTCTTGCTCTTATCGCATCATATATTGATGAGATTTCAGAAGCTACAGGCTTTAATTATGAGTCATTCACAATTATGAACCCTTGCGTACTCGTAGGTATCTTCATCGGTGCTTGCTTACCATTTGTATTCGCAGCTCTCACAATGGAAGCTGTTGGCCGTGCTGCACAGTCTGTAGTTATCGAAGTAAGACGTCAGTTCAAGCAGATTACTGGTCTTTTAGATGGTAAGGCTGACGCTGACTACGCAAAGTGCGTTGACCTTTGTACAAAGTCAAGCTTAAAGGAAATGATTCTTCCTACAATCGTAGCTGTTGTAACTCCTGTTGCTGTTGGTATGATTTTAGGCGTTAACGGTGTTGTTGGTATGCTCGGCGGTGCTACCGTCGCAGGCTTCCTCCTCGCTGTATTTATGTCTAACTCCGGCGGTGCATGGGATAACGCTAAGAAGTACATCGAGTCAGGCGTACACGGCGGTAAGGGAAGTGACCAGCACAAAGCTGCTGTTGTTGGTGACACAGTAGGTGACCCATTCAAGGATACATCAGGTCCTGCTATCAACATCCTTATCAAGCTTCTTTCTATGGTATCAATCGTATTCGCAGGTCTTGTAGTAAGCTACTCACTTGCAAACTTCATTTTCTGATAATTGGATTATAAATAGTAATTATATACAAACAGCGTGTAGGTTTTTCTACACGCTGTTTTTTTGTTGCGTTTGACTTGCAATATTATGAAGGGTATAATAAATGTATAGGAAAAATTTTTAGCAAGTGAAACAAAAACGACCTTACAATCGTATTATTTATAGAGGTTTTTGTAATTATAATCATTATAAGATGATTTTGGAGGTAATATTATGAAAAAATTGCTATGCGTTTTATTAGCTATAATAATGATTATGTCTTCTGTTATTACTTCGTCTGCATTTGGATGGCAAGACCCAGGTGTTATTACAGTTGACGAAGCTGTTAAAGAGCACGAGCTTAAGACAGGCGAAAAAGTCGAGACAAACAGATATTACTTCCTTATGCCGAATGGCTCTAACGGTGATTTAGGCGATGATGATTCGGTTGATGAAACAGGCTATCCGCTGGGACATTTTGGAGAGTATTCTGAGTCGTGGTTTACAACATTATCAGACGGAAGTCCTGCGACAAATACTGCCTGTATTTACTGGTGGGATTCAGGCGTTGCTGATCCAGCTGCTTGGGTAGGTTACCTCCCATCAGGTGTTGACGTTAACGACCCTTGTGTCTTCTATGCGGATGTTCCAAAAGCTGTTACAACAATCATCTGGAATAATGGAGTAGACGGTGGTATGGATACCACACAGGATATCTACTTCTGTACTGCTCAGACAGTTAACATCCCATGTGAATACTATGATCCTGGCGAGTCACCAAACTACCCATATGGATTAGATTCATTTGATAATATGATTTATGTTCTAGACCCTGACTTAATAAGAATATGGGAAAACGTCGAGTGTGGCGGTGAGTGGTATTACTACTACGGCGATGGTTGTTACGGCTTTGCAAAAGATGGAACAAAAGCGAATTGCCTACGCAACGATCACTATGATGCTGATGGAAATCACACAGAAGCAGGAGAAACTGATGTTGTAAAGGGCGATGTTGACAACGATGGAAATCTCAGCATAGCGGATGCAACTTTAATTCAGCGTTTCGTAGCACATATCGATGAGTTCAGCGAAGAACAGGAAAAGTGTGCTGATATTGACAACAACAGCGCGGTAAATATCTTTGATGCAACAAAAGTCCAGATATACCTAGTTGGTTACAGAGAGTAATAGTTTTGATTTATAACAGCGTATCGAGCAACCGGTACGCTGTTTTTTATTGAGTTGCGGTTTAGATACTTAATAATATCATGCCTCGTCCACCTACGATTCTCCTTAAAAGTCCACGTACTCAATTAACCACTCTTCGGACAGTTTGTACCCTTTGGCAGTCCCGACTCGTATGTCGTTTCCTCGAGGGCTGAGCACCTCGGACACTTAAATTTCGAACACTCGTTCGAATAATTCGCTATAAGAATTAACAATTACAGACTGAAATCTTTATGTCTTACAGAGAATTAACTATTACAGATTGAAAGTTTTTATTATTCCAAACGGAATTAACAATTGCTAAACTGTAAGTCAGATATATAAAGGTGTAACTGGAGTTTTTTTGCTATGTCTGTTAAAATATAGTTGTAAGGTAAAGAGGGTTTTTGAAAAATCCGACCTTAAAATTTATGGCTTTGAATATAAATCTTCACAGATTGGATATATACAGAACATTAAACTTTATGGAATTTTTTGAAGGAGGATGAATTTATGCGTATCAACGTAATGGGCGAAAAGGTTTCGGACAAGATTGTAAAAATGTACGTAAACGAGCTAGTGAAAGCACATCCTGATAAGAGAATTTCTGCGGTGGATATCATCGTAGAGGGCGATTTTTTGAAGGTAAAGTGCAAATATGAGGAATTAGACTGTATCGCTTGAAAAAATCCTCCTGCTTAATTGCAGGAGGATTTTTAATTTTTTTCTGCTTGACTTTTTTATAAAAGGTGTTATAATCGTGACAGTAAAGGGGAGTAGGAAGCAGCTTTGCTGCGGTATGGTTCGTCATCTCGTAGAAATACCGGACCACGCCCGAAACAGATTAGTTTTGAGACGAGACTTTTACTGCGTAAGGCGCAGTAGGAGTCTTTTTTTATGCATGGAGGATTATATGATCTGGCTTAATATTTTACTTTTGCTCGTTGGTTTTGCGCTATTGGTTAAAGGCGCTGACTTTTTCGTTGACGGTAGCTCGTCTATCGCTCGACTACTGAAAATACCATCGGTTGTAATCGGTCTGACTATTGTAGCGATGGGTACATCGTCACCTGAAGCAGCGGTAAGTATCACAGCGTCAGTACAGGGTTCAAACGAGATTGCCCTTGGCAACGTCGTTGGTTCGAATATATTCAACTTGCTTGCAGTGGTTGGTATGTGTGCGCTGATTAAGCCATTTGAGCTTGATAAAACTATACTGAAAAGAGATTATCCGTTTAATCTTATTGCGTGCGTAGTTATGATAGTATTTATGCTCATCGGAAGTCTCGTTGGTATGCTTGATGGCATAATGATGCTTGTATTATTAATAGGCTATATTACTTTCTTGGTAGTTGTTGCGCTGAAAAACCGCACAGAGGGTGACGAAAACACAAAGAAGAAGTCACCTGTTATAAGCGTCATTTGTATCATAGGCGGTCTTGCTGCTATTATATTTGGCGGTGACCTCGTAGTTGATAATGCCAAATCTATAGCTTCTGCTGTAGGATTAAGCGAGACTTTTATTGGTCTGACAATCGTTGCTATCGGCACTTCACTTCCTGAACTTGTGACAAGTATTGTCGCTTCGAGAAAAGGTGAGAATGAGTTAGCACTTGGTAACGTTATCGGTTCTAATATATTTAACATTCTGTTTATTTTAGGTTTATCAGGAGCAATCAGCCCGATTACAGTAGACACAAGTGCGATTATTAACACAATTATTATGATTGCAATGACATTTATAGTGTTCATCGTTTGTGCTATCCGTAAAAAGCTCGGTAGGGTTGAGGGTGCAATTATGGTAGCTTCATATATTGCTTATACTGGTTATCTCATCTATGTCGGCTAATTTAAATAAGGTAAAACAAAAGCCACCTCACATTTGTGAGGTGGCTTAATTTATTTAGGTAGATATTATTTTGTTTTGTATGAGCCGATACCTAAACCATCATCAAACTTAGCAACAAATCTCTGAATATATGTTGCGTCAACAACTGTGACTTCAGCGTCTCCATTAACGTCTGCAGCAATTTCATTGATTTCAGCTGTAAGTTTAGCGACAGCTCTCTGAACTAAAGTAGCGTCAATAACAACAACAGAGTCGTTTCCGTCAGCGTCACCGAGCATATACTTAGCGCTTGAGCCAGTGCAGATGTTGTCTGCCTTGTCGAGTACGAAGTAGTCGTACTGAACGTTATTGTCAGGTCTGTACTGTTCAGTGCCGTAAGTGTGTGTATCCTGTGACATATTTGAGTCGTAGTGGTTAGCCTTGTCGTACTTAACAACGATCTCGTGGTTGCCCTTAGTGAGGTCTAAGAGGAGGTGTGTACTTGTCTGGAAGTCGAAGTTGACAACAGGGAAGAACATAGCACCAACGTCTTTACCGTCAACAAATACGGAACGGATAGCACAGTTAGAACATGAGTTAGGGTCGTTAGAGCTGTAGTCGTTGTAACATGCCCAGAAGAGATACTGGCCTTCTTCTGCGATATTTACATTTATCTTGAGCTCTCTGTTAACGTTTGCAGCGAAAGTATCAGTAACAACCTGCTTGCCTGCAACAGTAGTCTTAGAAAGACTTGTGAGTGTGCAGTTCTCAGCTTCAATCTTAATACGACCAGGGCTTACGATAATAGGTCTTGACATTTCGCTCCATACGCCGTCACGGGAGATAACAACTACTGAGTACGCACCGTAAACTGTAGGATCTACTGTGTAAGAGTTTGTAGCACAGTCAACATATTCAGAGCCTGTCCATACTTTGTATGTGCAACCACTCTGTGCGCCCCATGTGAGCTTATTGCCTGAAAGTTTAGCAACAGGCATTTTTGGAGATATAACGTGGTTTTTCTCGTCGTTGAGGTTAACTTTTTCGTCGTTGTACTCGTTTTCGCTTTCCTTAACAACGATGTCGATTTTGTAGTCACCAGTTGCACCGAATGGGAGTGTGTAGGATGTGCCTACGTTCTCGCCGTTTACTGTGATAGAAACGATTTCACTTCCCTTACCTGTGAGTGAGAGGTCGATTGTAGCGTCACAGTATGTATAGTTATCGATGTAGAACGGACCTACCATCCACTCAGGAACGTAAGGTTCGAAAGTGATACCGTCAGTATCGTAAATCATACCGAAGAGTACTTTGTAGTAACCTGAAAGTGTAGCAGCGATAGACCATAACTGGTGGTTAACGTGGATACCTTCACCTGTTGTGAAGTCTACAACTTCCTTGTTTACGAGAGAAGTAGCAGCAGCTGTGATACATGAGTTCCAGATTTCCTCAGAAAGCTCGTCGTAACCGTGTTCTGCACCAGCAAGCATAAGCTGTGCTTCCCAACCCGGCCATACGCCACGGTTGTGGTAAACTCTGTCTTTGTGTTCGAGGTCACCCTGTTTGTTAGGGTAAACAACGTTTGCACCGTAAGTTACGAGTGGATAGTTCTCAGCGATAGATTTGAGCTGTTCTTCAGAACCGATGTTAAACCAGAGTGCGTAGCCGTTTGCGATACAGTCGATTTTGTATGCAAGTGGTGCGCCCATATAGCTTGGATACTCCCAAGCAGCGTAAGCGCCGAGTTCATCGTGCCAGAGTCTTTCTGTAACTGCTTTATAGAGAGCATCGTATTTTTCCTGTAAGTATGCTTTGTCTGATTTACCTAAAATGTCAGCAGTCTCGATCATTCTCTGGAGTACGCCGAGGTAAATCATATTTACGCTTGCTGCCTTGCATTCTGCGATGTTAGCGAGAGATTCTTCAACCTCGTTACCCATCCAGTCAGGATATGTCTGTGAACGCCAGTCAAGACCACAAGTTTCGCCCTTAATAAGGCCTGACTCTTCGTCGTATGCTGTGTTATAGTCCTGCTTAATGTTATCTAAGCAGATGTCATAGAAATACTCGAGAACAGACTCATCGCCTGTTGAGAGGTAGATTTCCCATACTGAGAGGTATGTGATAATCTTGTCAGTTGATACAGGGTAAGAACCGCCTGTACCTGTATCCTGTTCGAATACCTTAAAGCCGTTGAAATGAACAACTTTCTCTTTCGCACAGTTAAGTGAGATTTCAGGATAAATAGCAGCTAAGGAGAATTCACATGACATAGCTGTGTCACGAGTCCATACCTTTCTCCATGTTTCACCTGTGTAGAAAGCTGTACCAAACTCAGACTGGAACTTGTTGATAACGGTTTCTTCCATAGAGAGGTTGTAAACAGCTTCAGCAAGTGGAGTGTTAGGAGCACGGAAAACAGGCATATCAGATGTGTTATGCTCCTGAGTCCATGTATTAGCTGTGCCTGAAGTAGTTGATGTGATAGATGTAGGTGAGTTTACAGTAACTGTACCCTTTGTATCAACGATGCCGTTAGGATTAAGAGTGTATGAGTAGCCGTATACATAGTCAAGGTCAGCGTTAAACTGTGAACTTAAGTAGTAAGCAGGGTAGTAAGCAGCCTGAGCGTTACCGTTCTGCTTTTCTGTATTGATAGCAGCTGAATCTGTGTAAGTACTTAAAATACGGTACTTACCTGTAGACATATCTACCATCCACTTGCCCTGATTGGTGTTTCCGTCAGGAGCAGCAAGAACATCTGCGCCTGAAATGTAGAGGTAGTTTCCTGTTTTTGCGTTCTGGATGTAACAAACCTGTGGGTCTTGTGTTGGAATAAAGTTCCAAGTTGTGTTAGCGGAAGCGTAGTCAGCGGCATTTATGCTGATATAAGCGAGCTTGCCGTCTTTTTCGCACAGCACCTGGTCAGCGTGGTCGCTCCAAGCGCTCTGGATAGAAACGTTCTGCTGGATTTTATCGAATGTGTAGAGATTCTTTGTGTCGCCTGAAAGAACAGTTGCGTTATATGCACCTGTTAAAGCGCTTACTTCAAAAAGAATGGAGCTTTCTTTTGAGAGAGTAATCTTAGCGTTATCGCCTGCAGGAGTAGCCCAAGTCCAGTCAGAAATTGCGAACTTGTACTCGTGAGTACCTGCTGGGAGAGTTTTTACTAAGGCAAAGTTGTTGTTGCCTTTGTTTTCGAGTTTGTTTTCTTCCTTTGCAGGCCACATCTCGCCGTCAAATGAGCCGCGAAGATAAATCGCCTGTGTAGGAGCAGTAACAGCCTCAGCCTTTACTGTGTAAGCGTTAGGGTCCATAGTGAACTTAACTAAACCGCCCTCAGTAAGTGTTAAAGTTGCGTCCTGAGAAGGAACTGACCAGTTCCAACCGTCTCTTGCGACTTTATATTTATGAGTGCCGGCAGCAAGAGTAACAGTAATAGAGAACGTGCCGTTACCGTTGTCTGAGAGGGCATATTCACTACGCTCTTCCCAGTTGTTAAATGTTCCTCTTAAGTAGTATGTAGAAGCAGCAGACGCGGAAAGTGGTGCAACCATAATGGTAGCCATCATCAGCATCAGTACTAATACAAGTGAAACTACTTTGCAGAGTAATGATTTTGATTTTCTCATATAGTTTACCTCCGTATATTGGTAGTACCATTATACAAAATTTGTTGATAATTTACAATACATTTTTGCTGTAATTTGTAATTTTTTTCGACAAATCGTACAAAAAAGCCGCCTCATTATGAGACGGCAGAAAATCTACTGTACAGGTTGTGTTTTCTTAGTGTTTAATACACAATTTATAGTGATGGTCAAAATCACAACTGCTCCCGAAATAATAGCGAGAGTGGATGGAATCTCTTTTGTGACAAGTGCGACGAGCACAGGGTTAAGTACAGGCTCGATTGCGGCTATTAGACAGCATAGCAGAGCAGGACAGTTTGTGTTTGCGAGTCCGTAGAGTGCGTACGGGATACCCAGCTGGAAAACACCTAAGAATAACAGACATAAAACAGGTGTTAAGTCGGTTGTGAAATTTTTTTCGAAAAACAGCGACGATAAAACACCTATTATAGCGGTAAGAAATTGGCTGAGCATTATACCCGAGAGCTTTTCATCTTTGTTACATTCTCCTACACAAACAAACATCATACCCATACAGACACCCGCAAGCAAACCGAAGATGTTGCCGAGCAGATGGCCTCCTTGTAAACTGTCTACAAAAAACAGCACAATACCGAGCATTGTTATCAGCACGGTTATAAGGTCGTTTGTTTTAGGTTTTTTCTTAAAAAACAACCACGAAAACACCACGATATATATAGGTGCGGTGTACTGCAGAACAATTGCATTTGCGGCGGTGGATAATTTAGTCGAAAGCACAAAGAAAATCGCGGTAGCGCTGACGAATACCATAGATACAAGCGACTTCTTGTTTACCACTATCTTTATTTTAGCAATAAGCATAAAAATGAGTATTGTGATGCCTGCGATAAGTCCTCTGTACCCAGCAATAGCAAATGGGTTAAGGTCGATTTTATTAATGAACAGTCCTGCTGTACTCCATAAAACAGAGCAGATGACCATTTGGATAATTCCGATTTTCGTTTTATTTTTTGTCATTAAATCACCGAAAATGATTTTAACATAAATATATATAAGGTTCAATATGTAAAAAGAAAACGCCCACCGTAAATCGATGGGCGTCATTTTTAAGTAGATTATAATTAGTCGAACTTTTTGTTCTTAGTAGCAAACTTGATAACAACGAGTGTGCCGATTGTAAGAACAACACCGATAGGAAGAACGATGTACCAGCTCTGGATAAAACCAGCGAGAATGTAGCATACAAATGAGATTGCAGCTACTGTGATTGCATATGGAATCTGAGTTGATACATGGTTTAAGTGGTTACACTGTGCGCCTGCTGATGACATAATAGTTGTATCAGAGATAGGTGAGCAGTGGTCACCACATACAGCACCTGCAAGACAAGCTGACATTGAGATAATCATCAGCGGATTTGTAGGGTCTGCAGCGAAGAGGTATGTAACGATAGGGATGAGAATACCGAATGTACCCCATGATGTACCTGTTGCGAAAGCAAGTACACACGCTACTAAGAAGATGATAGCAGGTAAGAAGTTCTGGAGTGCTGGAGCAGCGTTAGCCATAAGGTCGCCAACGAAGTACTTAGCACCGAGTAAACCTGTCATATTCTTAAGTGCTGTAGCGAATGTGAGGATGAGGATAGCAGGAACCATAGCGATGAAGCCCTTTGGAACTGCTTCCATAGTCTCTTTGAAAGTGATAACTCTTCTGACGATGAGGTAAGCTATAGCGATAACAAGAGCAATAAGACCGCCCCATGGGAGACCTACAGTTGCGTCTGTGTTAGCAAAAGCATCGATAAATGATGCGCCATCTAAGATACCGCCGTTGTAAACGAGCGCGAATACTGAGATAGCAATAAGGATAACGATTGGGAGAATAAGGTCGATAACCTTGCCCTTAGGGTTTGGAGTTTCGTCTTCGCCTTCCTGCTTTTCGCCACAGAAAAGGTCACCGTACTCTTTTGCTTTGTACTCGTGCATAGCCATCTTACCGTAGTCAAAGCCCATAACAGCAATAGCGATTACGAACACGAAAGTTAAAAGTGAGTAGAAGTTGTACGGAATAGCAGAAATGAAGAGGTCAAGACCCTTACCGTCTTCTGCGTAAGCTGATACAGCAGCAGCCCATGATGAAATAGGAGCGATCATACAGATTGGAGCAGCTGTAGCGTCGATTAAGAACGCAAGCTTAGAACGTGAAATCTTGTGAGCGTCTGTTACAGGACGCATAACTGAACCAACTGTTAAGCAGTTGAAGTAGTCGTCGATGAAAATGAGTACGCCTAAAACGAATGTAGCGAGCATTGCGCCTACACGTGTTTTAATGTGTTTAGCAGCCCATTTACCAAATGCAGCTGAACCGCCTGCTTTGTTAACAAGAGCAACTAAGATACCGAGCTCAACGAGGAAGATGAAGATACCTGCTGTATCAGAAACCGCAGGAATAAGACCGTCGTTGATGACTGTGTCCATAGTTGTGAGGAATGAAAACTTAGAGTAAATCAGACCACCTGTAACAATACCGATGAACAGTGAAGAGTAAACTTCTTTTGTGATGAGTGCAAGACCGATAGCGATAACCGGTGGAAGAAGTGCCCAGATTGTACCCTGAACAGCGCCTTCGCCTGCACAAGTTTCGCACGCAGCGTCGTCAACAACGCCTGTTGCGTGACAGTCCATACAATTAACAGTGCCGAGATAACCGCCGGAAACTGCTGCGTATACGAGCAGGCCGATGATAACAACACTGGCAATAGCAAGGACAATCTTGTTTGTCTTTGACATTTTAATGTCCCCCTTAATTTTTATAAAACAAAAACCGCGGCAAAAGTGCCACGGTCGTAAATCCTACGAAAAATAGCACTCCACCATATAGGTGACAGTGTAATACATATTCTGCATTACACCAGCCTTGACATTTTGCGAAAGTGTCAAGACTTCGGCGATGAATCCTTTCACACACGCAGAAAAACCCGCGCAAAGCGTGTATTACTCTTAAGCACCGCGCCTCTATTTCTTGTTTATGTAACGATTATAGCAAAAAACCTCATTTCGTCAAGTATTTTGTCGCTTTTGTAACCGAAGATTATGAGATTTTAACACAAAAAAGCCCTACCTGTCAGAGTAGGGCCTAGTTTATTAGCAAAAATCAGTATTTAAGCGTGCTTTCACCGATGAATTCTCGCATAAGTGAGTCGCTCGGTATTAAGTCAGGTTCTAAGGATTTTGCTTTTTCTATAACCTCACTTAAAAGTGCGACATCATCTGTTTGTGGTAAAGTTTTCAGAGTGTTTAGCAGAAGAGCGCGGTAAATATTTATCTCGTATGGGATGGTTGTGTCTATAGAGTAGTTACATCTGCTCATAAACGGACGGATGTATTTGTCTTCACCCTCGTTTACACTTTTAAACATATTAAGCGTGTCGAGAGGGTCTCGGTCTCTGGTTTTTGTATCGCGCAGAATACGACGACCAAGTCTTATGGTTTTTGACTGAAGTTTTTTCTCTTCTGTGACAAACTGACTGCGGATGCTGACATAAACACGGGCGCATCTCTCGTCTTTTATCCTGATTACTTCAGGATTCAGCGCGTGGGTACCCTCAAAAATGATGATTTCGCCGTCTTTTCTGGTGAGAGTCCATCCCGAGAACTCGCGTTTACATGTGACGAAGTTGTAGCGTGGAATATCTACGCTCTTTTTTTCGAGAATTCCAATAAGCTGAGCATTTAAGTAATCGCTGTCAAGGCGTGCAGGGGACTCTAAATCGAGCAATCCCTCTTTTGAGAGTTTGTACTCTTCTTCGTTTAGCTCCCGAAAGTAGTTGTCGAGCGAGATAGTGTGAGCTTCGTGTCCCCACGAATCCAGTAGTGCTTCGAGTTTAAGTGCGGTCGTGGTTTTTCCACTACCCGACGGTCCCGAAATCAGCACGACAGGAGCGACGTCTGCGTTTTTCGCTATACTTTTAGCGACTTCTTCGATTTGCTTTTGGTATTCTTCTTCACAGAAAGTGACGAACTTCTGTGGATTATTCTTAATCTGGTAGTTTATATCATCAAGAAAGTATTTCATAAAAGCACCACCTTTATAATTATTTTATCATATGAGTGTGCAATAAAGTAGCGAAAAATAAAAAAACAGCAGTAAAATTTTTACCACTGTTTTAGTATATTATGCCGAAACTACTTTCAGATAACCGTCCTTGATTTTAAATTTTTTGTTTTTGTTATCGCCTTTTATCGCTACCGCGTTTAGGAGTCTGTGGTCGGTGTCGTTTTCGCGATAGATAACGTAAAATCCTGAAAAAGCTCGCGATATCCTGTCTGCGTCAGAAAAATCGGTATTTTTATCTATAACGTAGTCGTGTTCATCAGGAGCTTCTTCGTACACACCCTCGCCCTGAGCTTTTGCGTTATTGTAGTAGTATTCAAAATCGCCCAGAAGAGTACTTACCATATTTGGCAAAAGCGAGTAAATCTTCTCCATATATGTGTAAAGGGTTTCGTTATCATCTAAAGTGAACTCTTCTTGCATCAGGATTTCGCCTGTATCAAAGCTTTCTTCCATTTTATGAAAGGTAACACCGCTTTTCTCACACTTGTTCAGTATACACAGAGGCATCGGCCACGCACCACGACCCAAAGGCAGAAGGGATGGATGAACATTTATCATCTTAAAGCCTTCTAAAATCGGAATACGGTAATAGTACGCAGCACAGAAAAGTGCGTCTACTCCATTTTCTTTAAGCTCTTCTAAATCAGAAAGGGTGATTTTGTCGTATGAAATCTCGATATTATGAGCTTTTGCAAACTCGGTGACGTGTGTATTAAATTCCGTAATGTTATCGACCTTGTTTGTATAAATTTTTACAATCTCGCACCCACTGTCGAAAAGACTTTCGAGCATCGGATAAAACAGGTCAAACCCTGCATACGCTATTTTCATACCATCACCTCACTTTTATACTATACCATACTTTACAAGTATTTATCAATCAAATTCACTTACTTATTGACTTTAGTGCGACTTTGCGATAAAATAGCGTTAGACTATTATAGGAGGTTACTACTATGAAACATATCAAGACTATCAAGACTCGTAATCTTTGTGAAAGCGCAAAGAAGGGCGGCTGTGGCGAGTGCCAGACTTCATGTCAGTCTGCTTGCAAGACAAGCTGCGGTATTGCTAACCAGAAGTGCGAGAGCAAAAAGGAAAGCAAGTAATTTTGTTTGATGGAAAATGCCGCTGTTGTACAGCGGCGTTTTTTATTGATATATGTTCATAGATTTGAGGAGTAATTATGATTCATCAGTATAAACTTGGTGGCTACAACATCGTTCTTGATGTCTGTTCAGGTGCAGTACACGCGGTGGATGACGTAGCGTACGATATCATCGCGATTTTTAACGACTACAGCGAAGACGAAATCATCAGCGCGATGGTAGAAAAATATAAAGACCACGATGACATTACAAAAGAAGATATAGAAGAATGCTACGCTCAGGTACTTGAGTTAAAAAACAGCGGAGAACTTTTTGTTGAGGATTCTTTCGAGCCTATGGCTGGCGAATTAAAGCGCAAGACTGCAGGCGTTGTAAAAGCTCTGTGCTTACATATCGCGCACACATGTAACTTAAACTGCTCTTACTGTTTTGCTTCACAAGGTAAATATCAGGGCGAGAGAGCGCTTATGAGCTTTGAAGTAGGTAAGCGTGCGCTTGATTTCCTCGTTGAAAATTCAGGTAGCAGACATAATCTCGAGGTTGACTTCTTCGGCGGTGAGCCGCTGATGAACTTCGATGTTGTAAAACAGCTCGTTTCTTATGCTCGTTCTATCGAAAAAGAAAAAGGAAAGAATTTCCGATTTACACTCACTACTAATGGTGTGCTAATCGACGATGATGTAATCGACTTTGCAAACAAAGAGATGTGCAACGTAGTTTTAAGCTTAGATGGCAGAAAAGAAGTCCACGATAAATTCAGAGTAGATTACTCGGGCAACGGTAGTTTTGACAAAATCGTGCCGAAATTCCAGAAGCTCGTTGAAGCTCGCGGCAACAAAGACTACTATATGCGCGGTACATTTACTCACCACAATCCTGACTTCTTAGAAGATATCAAAACTATGCTCGATTTAGGTTTTACTGAGCTTTCGATGGAGCCGGTTGTGTGTGCGGACACTGACCCGTCAGCCCTTACATATGACGATTTACCAGTTGTGCTCGAGCAGTATGAAAAGCTCGCAGAGCTTATGATTAAACGCAGAAAAGACGGTAAGCCGTTCACTTTCTATCACTATATGATTGACCTTCAGGGCGGTCCGTGTATTTACAAGCGTATTTCCGGTTGCGGTAGCGGTACCGAATATATGGCGGTTACTCCTTGGGGTGACCTTTATCCATGCCACCAGTTTGTCGGCGACGATAAGTACTTACTCGGCAACATATTTGACGGTGTTACTAATACTGCTGTTGTCGACGAATTTATGGAGTGCAACGTTTACTCTCGAGAAGAGTGTAAGGATTGCTGGGCTAGACTTTACTGTTCAGGTGGTTGTGCGGCTAATGCTTATCACGCAACTGGTTCTGTAAAAGGTGTGTACAAATACGGCTGCGAACTCTTCAAAAAGCGTATGGAATGTGCGATTATGGCTGAAGTCGACAGACTTCTTGAGGATTAATATGAACACCCCGATCTGTGATTTTGTGAAAAATTATAGTAAAAAAAATATGGTGCGTGCGCATATGCCTGGTCACAAGGGCGAGAATGTCTTAGGTTTTGAAAACCTCGACATCACCGAGATAAAAGGCGCAGACTCGCTTTTTGAGTGCGACGGTATTATAAAAGAGAGTGAAAAAAACGCGAGTGAGATTTTTGAGTGTGACACTTACTACTCAACCGAAGGTTCGTCGCTGTGTATAAGAGCGATGCTTTACCTGACTCTTCTTTACGCGAAAAAAGAGGGAAGAGAACCTCTTGTTTTAGCATCTCGTAACGCACACAAGACGTTTTTGTCAGCACTCGCTTTGCTCGATTTGGATGTCGAGTGGGTTTACGGCAACAGCGGATGCTATCTCTCGTGCGAAATAAGCGCTGACGAGCTCGACAGAAAGCTCAACTCGATGAGTAAAAAACCTGTCGCTTTCTATGTCACAAGCCCGGATTACCTCGGTAATATGGCGGACATAAAAGGCATAGCTCAGGTGTGCAAAAAGCACGGACTTTTGCTTCTTGTTGATAACGCTCACGGAGCATATCTGAAGTTTTTGAATGAATCAGAACATCCGATAGATTTGGGAGCTACTATGTGCTGTGATTCTGCGCACAAAACTCTCCCTGCTTTAACAGGCGGTGCGTATCTGCATATAAGCAAAGACGCAGATGTTATATTTAAGAATAACGCTAAAAAAGCGCTCTCGCTTTTTGCGTCGACATCACCGTCGTACCTTATACTGCAGTCGCTTGACAAAACAAACGAGCATCTCGCTAATGGCTATAAAGAAAAGCTGAGTGAATTCATTTTAAAGATCGATAAGCTCAAAAAAACACTCTGTAAAAACGGCTACAGCTTAAGCGGTGATGAAGAGCTGAAACTCACAATAAATGCGAAAAGCTACGGATATAAGGGCGATGAAATCGCTCATATACTCAGAGATAACAACATCGAGTGCGAGTTTGCTGACCTTGATTTTTTAGTGCTGATGCTTACGCCTGCAATGAAAGACTCAGAGCTCGAAAAAATCGAGAAATCACTTTTAGATATAGAGAAAAAGTGCGAAATCACCGACACTTCGCCTGAGGTGGTAAAGCCGAAAAAGGTTATGAGCGTCAGAAAGGCTATGCTCTCACTGTCGCAGACAGTAAGTGTTAATGACAGCGTAGGTAAAATTATTGCAACCCCTAATATCTCCTGTCCTCCTGCTGTGCCGATTATCGTCAGCGGAGAAAAGGTGGATGAAGACGTACTTTCTGTATTTGAGTATTACTCGATTAGCGAATGTGACGTCGTAATTGAATAAAAATACCCCTTGGATTGATATTCCAAGGGGCATTTTGTTTATACAATATCAAAAAGTGTGTGTAAGTTTTCGTCAGAATACTCGATTTCGCTAGAGAATTGACGCATAATATCTAGCTGAGTGTCAACAGAAAAATCATTGGTTTTTGCGTAGATGTGTTTACCGAGCTTGTAAATAAAATCGAGTGCAAAAGCAGTAAAGCGAGCGCGTTTCTGAGCTTCTTCTATGTCAGGTGCGTTTGCAAAATGGCGGTAGATGAGGTAGACGCAGAACTGCTCGTATTCGTGCTGTCTGTCATTCATAAAAAGTGAAAAATCATCCGACTTTTCGTCGTCTATGTTTTCTAAGAGATTTTTCCACTCTTTTTCTAAAATCTCGAGTGAAAGCAGAGTTTTTGAGTACTCTTTAAGTGGTTTACTTTCGTATTCAGTATCACACAGTGCAAGCATCTTTTCGATTCTCTGAGAGATGCTAAAAGCCCTGTCTTGTAAAATTGTGATGATTTCATCGCGTAAAATAATAATTTCGTCGTCGGTTTTAGCTTCTGTGATGAAAGTGGTTTTTTCTTTATTCGTGATGATGAGCCTGCACGCTTCTTCACAGCAAAGACCTAAACCGCTTTCGATTCTTCCGGGTAGCTCGTTGTGAAAACGCGGGTGTTCTGTGCATATATCGCAGATGTGCTCTTCACCTAATGTGCAGATAATATCGCACAGATTTTTATCGTTTAAAAATGGACAACGCTCGGTGTCTGTTAAGATAAAATGCGGGGTGTCTTCATAACTTATGCTGTTTTTCAGGTGATCTTTGAGAGCTCCTGAGTGGTTTTCATAAAACGATAGAGTATCTTCGTCTATGTCGATTCCCCATCCGATGCAGCAGTTGTGTTTACATTTGTCCGCGATACAAGTGAATTTTTCGTAGTAATCAGGATAACGGTGCATACTTAAACTCCCTTTAATAAGCTACTTGTATTGTAGCATATATGTAGGCTTTGTGCAAAAATATTTACTCTTTAGTATATCTTGTTCAAAAAAGTTTAATGGGGTGTTTTTTCCTTGCTTTATGGGAGAATAGATGATATAATCTCCTTGTTATTAAAATTGGCAGTATGTGTTTTATACTATATTGATTGGAGTAACAACATTTATGAATAAAAAACAGATTGTTCGTATGATTGCGTTTTTGCTTGTTGTAGTGCTGCTCGTTTCATCACTCACAGCGGTTGCGCTTTTACAGCCTGACTACGCACAGACAGACGACAGATTCGATGATTTCAAGAAATTTGAGAAGAACACAGTAGACGTTATCTTTACCGGTACCAGCGGTATCGACAGATATTATATGCCTGCTAAGGGCTTTGAAGATTACGGACTTACTGCATATCCGCTTACTTCTGATGCACAGCCTGCGTGGCTTGTTACAAATGTGCTTTACGAAGCAGAAAAGCGTCAGGACCCGAAACTCGTTGTTATCGATATGCGTCCGTTTACGACACAGTATAATAAGAAAATCGGTTCTATCGAAACTGGTGTCAGATACTTGACTGATGGTATGTGTTTCTCACCTAAGAACAAGGTTGACGCTATCGAAAAATCGATTAAAAAGCTGAAGACTTTAGCTCCTGACAAGGACTTTGACAGAAAGACTTTCTATCTTCCACTTATTAAGCACCACGGTGCGTGGGAGAGTGTAAATGAGTTTATCGACGAGTATGCGTACGCAGATTTAGGCTTTTATATGAGCCCGACCCGTACTATCGTTACAACCGATAAATTTGAAGATAAAACCGCAGAAACTACTAAAAGAGGCGAGCTTCATCCTTTAGCTTATAAGTCTCTTATGGAGCTTCTCGATTACCTTGACACTAAAGATTACGAAGTGCTTTTCCTTAACACTCCACAGGGTAGAGGTGAAGAGGAAATGAGCACAAATAACACGTTAGCTGACATTCTTAGTGAGCGTGGATATAAGTACCTCATCTGTGAAATCGGCGATGACTATGATATGGAAGCTGATTTCTACAACTCAGGTCACGTAAATTTCTACGGCGCTGAGAAATTCACCGATTATTTCGCTCAGTATCTGTCAGAAAACTACGAGCTTTCTGACAGACGCGACGACGAAAACTGTCAGGAGTGGTACGGTCACTACGACAGTATCAAGAGCACAGTTAAGAAGTGGGAAAAAGAAGCAAAAGCTGAATAAAAAATTAAGGTAGACACAAATTTGTGTCTACCTTTTTTTGTTATCTTCGTGCGTTATTTATGAGTTCTAAAAGTGAGTTTGTTACTGTTTGCTTGTCGTTTTCACTGATATAAAAATGACCTGCGTCGTTAAAAACAGTTACATCTATATTGACTCTACCTCTAAGGTATTTTGTTGACTTAACGGATACAAGTTCGTCGACTCTTCCAAAAAACGCTTTGCACGGTACGTTAATATTATCAACGCCTTTTCGACATTGATGAGACAGTTCAATAAGCTCGAGCCCGTGTGGAATCCACGCAATATACTCCCACATTTTTTTGGTTAGAGTAATGCTCGTGTCGTTTTTGCACATAACCTCGTGAGGGTTGTTCTTGTTTTCAATACCAAGACAAATTCGAAGAGAACGGAAGTTCATAACAGGCTTTACAAAAATCTGTAAAGGCGAGTTGAGTAGCAGTAGTCCGCGAATGTTGTTATATCTAGGGAGCGCGTCGATGCTGAGTAACGTTCCCATCGAGTAGCCTACTAAAATAACGCTGTCGTAACGCTCGCACAAATCGTCGAGCAGGTCTTTTACCTGATTCTTCCACTTCGTCATCGATGTTTTGGAGAAATCCTGTACCGAACCACCGTGACCATCAAGCAGGATATTATATACAGAAAAATCGTCAGGGACAGCAGGAATCAGGTAGTCGAAATGGCGCGGTGTGCTTAAAATGCCGTGAATAAACAGCACTACGCCCTTTGCGTTATCGACTTCGCGGATATACGGTTTGTGGTCCATTATGTCCCCTCCTTTCTGTAATTCTGGGGTTTATCAGTTGAAAAAATCTACGATAGCTTTGTCGTATTTTTCTACGTTATTTATACGCAGATGTGAGTGGCCGCCCTCACTAAACCACACAAGTTTTTTATCTTTTGCGTTACAGCTGTCAAAGAGCTTCTGGCTTTTCTTAGGTAAAGAGAACACATCTTTTTCACCGTATAAGAAGAGTATACGCTTGTCAGCAGGTACCTTCTTTATAGCACTTATCGGTGTATCCTTGTATACGTTTGTTCCTGTGTAGTGGTTGATGTGTTTCATAACGAGGTCAAGCACAGGAAACAGCGGTCTATGATCGTATATCATATGGCGTTTGAAAGTCTCTCTGAATGTAACGAAACAGCCTTCGGTTACAAGACCTTTGTTGTAGCCAGGGCAATTCTCGTTAGAAAGTGCAAAAAGTGCAGATGAAGTACCGATACAGATACCGTGGTAGTAGACTTCCTTATTACCGAATTCGTCGTGCATTAGCTGTGACCATTTTAGTACGTCCAAGCTCTCTTTTACACCGATAGTGTTGAATTGACCGTCGCTTTTTCCGTGGCATCGTGTGTCGATAACGAGCACGTTAAAGCCGGCTTCTTCGTACGGAGGTGCGAAAAAGTACGAGTACATAAGGCTTTCGCATCTGCCAGGGATGATGATAACACATCTGTCCTTGTTGAAATCGTAGTACTCACCGAAAAGGCGGAATCCGTCGCTTCTTACCTGTACTTCGCGCATTTTGTCTTTGTGCTTATTTGCCCACTGAACACCACTGTTCCACATAGCAACCTGCTCTTCGTTTTCAGGGGCGGAGCACTCGCGACTCCATTTTTCCTCGTCAGTACGCACGAGCATGGAAAAATACACCTTTTTAGAAATCGGATAGGTGTACATAAACATCGCAACTAATCCGCCAAGCAGTAAAAATGCGACTACAGATATAACAATAATCCAGATTGGTTCCATATTATCCTCCGAGAAATAGTCTTTTGATAAATATTATGTACTAAATATATCGTTATGTAAAGTGAAAATTAGTATTTTGTCGAAAAAAGTGGTCATATATCTTGTTAAAAAACATAAAATATGATATTATCTAAGGTGATTAATTTTAATTATAAGACAGAAAGGTGATAAAATGTCAGATTTTGTTATTATTCCTGATTCAACATCCGATTTTACCGCTGATTTGAGAGAGCGTTTTGGTGTTCCTGAGGTAATTAAAGGTCTTATTTACTTTCCTGATGGTCACACAGAGGCAGCAGACCTTGATTGGGAAAAGTACACTCCAGAAGAATACTATAAATCAATGACTGATAAAACTAGTCTGTACACTACAGCTACTGCCCACGCAGGTGATATTAAGGATACATTCGAGAAGTACTTAAAAGAGGGAAAGGACATCATTACAGTGTCTCTTTCGGCTGCTTTATCTGGTACAAACGCTTTAAACGAAATGGTAAAGAAAGAACTTCTTGAAAAATATCCTGACAGAAAAATCTTCTGTGTGGATACAAATGGTTACTCTGCAGCTATCGCACTTCTTATCATTGGAGCTTGTGAGCTTAAAGCACAGGGCGCGACAGTGGAAGAAGTTGCTAAGTATTTCGAGGATAATAAGTTTAAAGTTCATCAGATGGGTACTATGGATGACCTGTTCTTCCTTGTAAAGAAAGGTAGAATTTCAAACTTCAAGGCGTTTTTTGGCTCACTCATCGGCATCAATACCGTAGCAGATTTCAACCGCGGTGGTTTACCACAGGTGCTCCATAAGTTCAAGGGTAAAAAAGACGCGTTTGCTGCTGTTGTTGAGTATATCAAAGAGACAATTATTGACGCTGAAAATCAGATCATCATCGTCGCTCACACAAACCGTTTTGCTGCAGCACAGAAACTCGCTGAAATAGTTAAGGCTGAGTTGAACCCTAAAGAAATTATTATTAAGGACGTGGGTATGTCTTGCGGTGCGAATATCGGTCCTGGCTTATGTGCGGCTTACTACTTTGGCAAAGAACTCACTGAAGATATGGTATATGAAGAAAAGCTTATGCAGGAGATTGCAGAAAATCTTAAAAAGAAAGGGTAAGTGAAATATGAGGGGTTTTGTTATTTTTGCGGACTCTACCTGTGATTTGGGTAAGGATTTAAGAGATAAATACAACATCGACTATGTACCTATGAATTATGTAGTTGATGACGAGGAATATGTTGCTTCTCTTGACTGGGAATCACACTCAGCAAAAGAGTTTTACGACATTATGCGTGGTGGCAAGAGAGTTTTCACAACTCAGGTGCCTAAAAATCGCTATATCGAGAGGTTTACAGAAGCTATAGAACAGGGCAAGGATGTGCTCTATATTGGTTGTTCTTCTGCTCTTTCAGGTTCTGTTAATACTGCAAAGATTGTAGCAAAAGAGCTTTTAGAAAAATATCCACAGGCAAAAATCTTTTGTATCGATTCTTTATGTAGCTCTCTCGGTCAGGGACATCTCGCGATTGTAGCGTCAAATATGCGAAGTGAAGGCAAGTCTATTGACGAAACTGCTCAGTTCATCGAGAGCATCAAGCTTAAGATGAATCAGCGTGGTACAGTTGAGTCAATGAACTACTTAGCAAGAGCCGGAAGAATAAAAGCGTCGAAAGCGTTTTTTGGTAATCTCTTCGGTGTAAAACCACTCATCATTTCTGATAGAATCGGTCAGAATTACGCGTACAAAAAGGTTAAGGGTATGAATAATGCTCGCTTGGCAATCGCACAGGATATTAAAGACGCAGCCGACGGAGTGTATGATATGCTTTATATCTCCCACGCTGATTGCGAAGAAGAAGCAAACAAAATCAAGGATGCGGTTTTGAGTGTCGCTCCTTTTAAAGAAGTATATATGAACACTATCGCGCCTATAGTAGGTGCGTCTGTTGGTCCTGGTACAGTAATTGCGTACTGTTACGGCAAAGAAGTTACGATAGAAGGTAAAGAGTAATATGCAACAGCGTTTAAATGGTATCGAACTGCATAAGTTATTTGAAAACGGATACCGTAATTTAAAGAAAAATATTGACGTAATTAACGATCTGAACGTTTTTCCTGTACCTGATGGTGACACAGGAACAAATATGGTGAAAACTTTCGGCGGTGGTTTCCACGCGGTTGAAGAAAACGTAGAACACGTAGGTACATATATGCAGGCGCTTGCGTCAGCTGTACTTTTCTCAGCACGTGGTAATTCGGGCATTTTCTTTTCACAGTTCGTGTACGGACTTTATCGTGGTTTAGCGGATAAAGATACAGTAGCTTTCTGTGACTTTGCGTACGCTTTCGAGTGTGCAAAAGAGGATGCGTACAAGGCGACAGTTGTGCCTACAGAGGGTACAATTCTAACTCTTATCAGAGAAGCGTCAGAATTTTTAGCTGAAAATAAGGACAAGTACGATGATTTAGAGAGCGGTTTCGAGGCTCTTCTTAATCAGATGAAGATTACACTAAAGAAGACTACCGAGATGCTCCCTGTACTCAAGGAAGCAGGCGTTGTCGACAGCGGTGCAGCAGGTCTTGTGTGCTTTGTAGAGGGTATCTACGCTTATCTGTGCGGAAAATCTATCGAAGACACTCCTGAAATTATGGATTCTATGTCTTCACCTGCTATTAATCTCAGTGGTTTTGACGCTGACACAAAGCTCGAGTACGGATACTGTACCGAGTTTGTGCTTCAGCTTATGAACTATAAAACTGATACACAGAATTTCGACCTGAATGCTTTTACAAAGCCACTTGAGAGTATGGGCGATTCAATCGCGACAGTCCACAACGGCACTGTCGTTAAGGTGCATATCCATACTTTTGCTCCTGAAAAGGTGCTCGAATACGGCAGAAGTTTCGGTGAATTCATCTCGGTGAAAATCGAGAATATGTCTATTCAGCACAGCGAAACAAAGGTTGAGGAAAAAAAGAAAGAAAAGGTTAAGTACGCTATTATCAGCGTTGCATCCGGTGAGGGTATTATCGAGTATTTCTACAGCATCGGTGCTAATGCAGTAATCGACGGAGGTCAGACTAATAACCCTTCTGTCGACGCATTTATCGAGGCTTTCGATAAATTTGATGCTGAACACATCATAGTGCTTCCTAACAACAGCAATATCGTACTGACTGCACAGCAGGCAGCACAGCTTTATGAGGGTGTTGACGTACGAGTTATTCCTACAAAATCTGTTGTCGAGGGCTACTCTGCACTTTCAATGATGAATTTATGGCTTGATACTGTTGAGGAAGTAATAGATGAAATGAGTAGCGGTCTTGATAGTGTTACTACTGCTTATGTAACAACAGCTATCAGAGACGCCGACCTTGATGGAGTTGAAGCTAAAAAAGGAGAGTACATCGGCCTTAACAAGAAAACTCTTATGGTAACAGGTGATGATAAAATCGAAGTTGCTTGTGACCTTATTAAGAAGATTACTGACGAAGTCGAAAAAGAGGTTATCATCGTATTTTACGGCAAAGACGTAACAGATGAAGACGCTCAGACTCTTCAGGAAAAATTAACAGAGGAATATCCTTTCTGCGATATCGGACTTATCGACGGTAAGCAGGATGTTTACGATTTCATTATTTCACTTGAATAAGGGATTTTTATGAGAAAAATTGTTATTGATATTTACGGCGCTGACGCAGGTGCGTTGGTCGTTGTGAATGGTGTTATAAAAGCTATAAAAGAGGGTATTGATTTCTTCCCGGTTATGGTGGGCGAGAAAGCGCTTATCGACGGATTGATGGCTGAAAACGGCATTGAAAATGACCGTTATGAGGTTGTTGATACCGATAAGTTTATTACTACTCACGACCCTGCTAACTGTATTTTCGGCGGTTGTGATGACACTTCTATGGCTATGGGTTTTGAAAGACTCAAATCAGATGACGAGTGCTGTGCGATGCTTTCAGCAGGTAACACAGGTGCACTTTTAGTCGGTTCCATCTGTCGCCTGGGTTTAGTAAGCGGTGTCAGATTTCCTGCTTTAGGCAGTGCTATGCCGTGTTTAAAGGACAGACTCATCTGTTTAGTTGACTGTGGTTCTAACACCGATTGCACAGCTTCTGACTTAGAGCGTTACGCGGTTATGGGTAACATTTTCTCAAAAGCTTTCTGCTGTATAGAAAATCCTAGAGTCGGACTTATGTCTGTCGGCAGAGAAAAAGAAAAGGGCAGTAAGCTTATTTACGAAGCATTTGAGAAAATTTCGGCACTTCCTATTAATTTTATCGGAAATTTAGAGGGTAGTGACGTCGTTTCCGGCTACGCTGATGTTATCGTCAGCGATGGTTTTTCAGGAAACGTGCTGTTAAAGTGCACCGAAGCTGTCGGTAAGGCTGCTATGGACGTTGTTAAGGAAGTAGCTTGTGATAACCCTGAGATAGTCGCAAAAATCAACGAAGAATTGTTTAAGCGTTTTGACCTTAACTCACAGGGTGCGGCAGTTTTTCTCGGCCCTAAGAAAACTGTAGTTAAAATGCACGGCTGTGCGAATGAAGACACAGCGGTTGCGTCTATCAAGCAGATTATTAAGCTCGAAGACGGCGACTTCTGTAATCAGATGGCACAGGCTTTTACAAAGTAAAATAACGTAAAATAAAAAAGACAAACATTCAAATGAGAATGTTTGTCTTTATGTCTTTATAATATTACTCTTTTGTACGTGATGCGATGTAGATGAATTTATGTAAGAAGAAGCGTAGAGGAATGCCTACGATAAAGCAGATGTTGAACGCTATAAACAGCGGACAGCTTTCCCATGCGAACATAAACAGCATACACCCGAGCGTATAGAAGAAGTAGTGGATTACCATATATATTAGGGTGTTGAGATAATCGGTATATCTTGTTTTTCTGAATACCCAGAATTTGTTAATCAGAGTGTTTATAAGAAGTGTGAGTGCTGTCACACTAGGTAAAGTGATACCGAGATATTTGTATCCCAGCGTAAATGACAGCGCAAGCACGAGTAACTCGCTTATGAAAAACGCGATAAATGTACCGCGTGCGAGATAAAACAGACTGCGATAAATCCTCACTGTATCAGCGACAGGGTTAAAGTGTGATGATTGGTTATTGTCGAGGTATATAGCCTCAATCTCGAGTGTTGTAATTCTTACGCCTTTTTTAGCGGCGTAGTAGAGTACGTTCATCTCGTAGTCGTAGTTGTTTTTCTCAACCTCTATAAGCCAGTCGATATGAGAACATGAGAAACCTCGAAGACCCGACTGGTTGTCAGGGAGGTATCTGTTAGTAAGCAGAGCATACACGAAACGAGAAAGGTTGTTTCCGACTTTTGAACGAAGTGGAATATCCTTTCTGCGGTTGCGTACAGTCAGCACGAAGCGGTGTCCGTTGTTTAACATATCACTTACGCGTTTAACATCAGCAGGCGTGTGCTGGCCGTCAGCGTCGCAAGTGATAAAGTTATCAGCATCACTCATATTATTGCGGATATATCTCATACCTGTTTTGAGTGCTGCGCCCTTACCTCTATTCTTTTTGTGGGTAACTACAGTAGCCATTTCCTCAACCTGTAAGAAAACATCTCTGTAGTCGTTACCGCTGCCGTCATCAACCACTAAAACCGCAAAGTCCATAGAGCGAAGCTCTTTTACAAGCTCTATGAGGTGGTTATCGGGCTCATACGCGGGAATTAATACAACATCCATCCAAAACCCTCATTAATTGTTTGTACTTTTTAAAAGGAAGTCGTTGATAGCTTCCATTAACTTATCGTTAGCGCTGCCGTCATCGTCAAAAAGCAAGTCTGTGTGACCGTTGTGATTTTCCTGTCTGCAGATGTAATACTCGACGTTATCGCTGCTTATTTCATCGCTGTGGGATATAATCGAAAACTTGTCCATAGGGACTGTTTCGTCGTTATCACCGTGAACGATTAAGACTGGCACGTCACTTTCGCTTATCTCTTCGTCAGCGCTTACGTTTGCTGTGTCAGCACCGAAAAGCATACTCTGGTACAGCCACAAAAATCCGTAATTCGCATATGCAAAGTTTCCGACGTACTGCGTGGAAGACCCCATAATACCTTCCATCGCGCTGTTTACTCCGCTCACGGATACGACGGCAGAAACGTCGTAATCATACTGTAGAGCACAGCACACGGCATATCCGCCACGGCTGTGACCTAATAATACTATATCATTATAACCGAAACGGTTATTATTTTCAATATATTTTAGTGTAGCGTCCATATCAAGCAGAATCTGTGGAAATCCTACAGCACTTTCGCCCTGTGACTCACAGCTTCCGGTAGAGTCAAACGCAAACACAGACCATCCGTAATCGCACAGACTTTTTATCTGCCAAAGGTAGTCGTCTGCACCTGCGTGAAAACCCGGAGCAAGTACTACAAGAGCGTCTTTTTTGTCTTTTTCGCTACTTTCATAGAGATAGCCACGAAGAAGGTTTTCTTCTCCCTCGTAGTCGAAAGTTTGTCTGTTGTTTTGCATATCAGAAAGTTTTGCAGATACGCTGACATCGCTATCGTATCGGACAAAAATACTGTCATAAATGACTTTGGTCGCTATCATACTTATAAAAGAGAAAGCAAGTAGTATAGAGATAATAATGATCGATATCCTTTTTATAATTTTTCGTTTGTTTGTCATTATTATCACCATTTTCTTATAAATTATTTCAAAGGAGCATAACTATGCGCTACACCCCAAGTTTTACTTTCAGCGTTATAGAAGAATCACGTTTTGAATGTGAAATCGAAAACATAACAGAAAAGCTAAATGAATGTAAAGAAGAAGGTTTTTTCACGTCTTTTGACGGCACAAAAATCTTCTACGAGTACTTCATGTGCGAAAACGCAAAAGCTAATGTTGTTATTGTGCACGGATTAAGCGAGTTTACGAAGAAGTACTACGAATTTGCAACATATATTTTGAATCAGGGGTACAATGTGTTTTTGTACGACCAGAGATGTCACGGCTTGTCTGATAGATTGACATCAGACAAAGACGTAATCCATGTAAAAAGTTACAGGGATTACTCTAAAGACCTTGAGTGGTATATAGATAATATCGTCTTAAAAGCTGAGAAAAAACCGATTTATATCTACTCCCATTCGATGGGTGGTGGCGTAGCGGCTACTTATCTCACGAAAGATTACTGCAAAGCTGAAAAGGCTGTACTATCTGCGCCGCTTTTGGAACCTTATGTCGGAAATGTCCCTGTATGGTTTGCTAAAAGTGGTATAAAGCTTTTGTCCCTTGTAGTAGGAAGTCATAAAATATTCAGCGGTTCACGCGAGTTTAACCCTGAATATAAATTTGAAAACTCTGATGATGAGAGCTACTCGCGCTTTCGCTACAATATGGACCTGCGTATAAATAACGAAAACTATCAGACGACTCCTATGTCGCTTGGATGGGTAAACGCTACACTCGGAAATAGCCTTTATATAAAGCGTCAGCGTAATATCGACAAGATAAAAATCCCGGTGCTTCTGATTTCTGCTGAAAATGACAGAGCTGTGCGTACACCGCCACACTACGTTTTTGATAGTATGTGCAATATGTGTACACTTAAAGTTATGAAAGATGCAAAACACGCGATGCTTACATCTACAAACGATATAATTTCACAGCACGTGAATGCGGTAATTGACTTTTTTAAATAAGCGAATACTTTTTGCTTAAAGGAGGTGACCTTTGTGGTCTTTTCAATCGGATTTATAGAAGAATACGGAGCTGATGATTTTGAGAGAGCATATGAAAACTTATCTGCTAGCCGAAAAGCCCGAGTTGACCGATATAAAAGGGAAGACGACAGGAAAAGGTCGCTTCTCGGAGAAATCCTGCTCAAGAATCTACTAAATGATCACTTTAACTGTGACGCTGTACTCGAAACAGCAGACAACGGCAGACCATTTTTAAAGGATTCTTCGCTTTGTGTCAGCATCGCACACTCGGACGGTTTAGTTGTTGCTGTGGTACACGATGCACCTGTCGGAATTGATGTAGAGAAGGTAAAGGAAGTGTCACTTTCTTTAATCGAGCGCGTGTGCGTAGAGAACGAAAAACGTTTTGTTTGTGGCGATAAAAGTTTTAACAAGGGCGAGAAAATCACAAATACTCAGGTGTTGAAGCGATTTTTCACCGTTTGGACGGGAAAAGAAGCGTACTTTAAAAAAATCGGTACGGGTATCACTGACTTAAAGTCGGTGGATATTTTCACTCTTAATCGTGAAGTTCATTTTATGGATGATTATGTGATACAAATAGTGAAATAAAAAAGACGGGTTTACACCCGTCATTTTTTATACCTTAACACAACAGGTGTGTCAGTCTTTATTGAGTTTTTCGCGGATTTTACTTCGGATGTTATCCATAAACGAGCTTTCGTGAGTCGAAAAAACACACTCGTTGACAAAGTGCTCGCAGTTATTGTGGAGCAAATTGTAGCCGCCTTCGCCGATACGTGCGCGTGCAGTAGAAACGATTTCATTTACGCTTTTCATCTTCTTTTTCTCTTTACGGTCAGGCACGCCGACTTCGACGTTACTATCTCCCATAAAGGTGTACACGTCTGATGATAAAACGAAAATTTCGTTTGCAGGACGATTTACATTATCCGCAAGTCCGAACTGTATAATTTCGTCCTCACTGACGAAAATCCCGTAGTGATAGTAAAACGTTCTTTTAGTACGAACAATGTCACCCGTTTTAGGCGTACAGCTTACAAATTCCATATCAGTTAAGTTTGCTTTCTACGCACTTGATAACGTCGCCGACAGTAGTGATGGCTTTGAAATCTTCGTTGTTGAATTTTATAGAAAACTCTTCTTCAAGAGCCATAGCTGCGTACAGCATACCAATAGAGTTGATGCTTAAGTCATCTCGAAGTGTTGTTTCTTCTGTTACGCTGTCAGCGGTGAGTTCTGTCTCAAAAACTGCGTTGAATACTTTTACTAATCTTTCAAGTGTTGTCATAATAGCCTCCAGAAATTACTGATGATGCACACATTCGTTCATAGCGTCCATCAGCGCGATAGAAATATTGTCGATATCCTGTGTGGATGGGAATTTGGATTTCACCATATCTCTCGGATAAATAGGGTCGCCTATGTAAACCTTAGTGAAGTTGTACCAGTGCTTTCTTTTTTCTATGTACATAGGCAGAATCGGTACTTCAGAGCGAAGAGCCATCAGTACAGCACCAGATTTGACTGATTGTACTTCGTTTGTGTCTTTGACGCCACCCTCAGGGAAAATCACAAGTGTGTGGCCTTTACTTAGTACATCGACAGACTTATTTATAGCTTCAATATCAAATGAGTAGCGATCGATTTTAATCGCGCCTGCGTGACTCATGAGAAAGTCCTTTATCTTATTGTTCATAACAACTTTTGCGGTTAAATAGTACATTCTTCTGTACCAGAAAGCCGAAGCGACAAGCAATGCGTCAGTTAAGTGGATGTGGTTAGAAGCGATCAGCATACCGCCACGAAGTATTTTTCTGTATTTTGTTCCGTCTTTGTAGTACTTTTTAACTCGAAAACCAAGTGAGAGTGGCAAAATAATAAAAAGTCTTGCCATATCGAGAGGGAACTTTTTCAGGTCAAATAGTTTTGCTTTTTTTCTTTTATTCATCTGCGTCATCCTTCTTAATAAGGTTTTTGAGTTCGTATACTTTTTCTTCTAAAACGTTTGTTAAGTGGGTGAGCTGTTCGTCGTCTGAAAGACCCTCTTTCTTAAACTGAGAGAGGTAAATAGCCTCGCCGATAACAACGTCTGCGCGCTTAAATAAACCGTAGTTTCCGTTTGTGTAAACAGGCACGATAGGCGCGTCGCAGTGGGTTGCGATAAAAGCTGTGCTGACGGTAAACGGGAACTTCTTTCCGTTTAGAGGCAGTCTGCCCTGAGGGAAAATTCCGACAGTACCGCCTTTGTCGAGCACTTCGATTGTGTCAGCGACGAAGTCGAAATCCATCGAATCACGGTTTACCTGTATACAGCCGATTGAGTATAGGAATTTTGCTAAGAACTTGTTGCGGTTGTACAGAACCTCTGCCGTAAGAAAGTGGATTGTACGCAGTGGGAACACGATTAAGTAAAGCACGAAGTCCATAAGTGAGATGTGGTTTGACACAAGAATACACGGCTTCTCAAGCTTTCTTTTCGCATTTTGTGCGAGAGTTACCCTAGGTTTTAGGAAGATTAGTGCAGGAATAATACCTGTGACTTTTACAAAACCTAAGCAGAAATTTACTATAAATTTGTTGCGATTCATTCGTTTCATATTAAAGCAGTCTTTCTATGTATTCACATATTTCTCTTGGGGTGTAGCTGTACTTTTCGTTGTCGCTTTCCTGTGAAATATTAAAGTGTTCAGCGAGCTTGATAACGATAGAGAAGTACTGGATACTGCTTGCACCTAAATCGTAGAATATGTGTGAGTCAGGCGTAATGTCGTCTGGGTTAATGCTGAGAACCTCAGCGATGATTTTTGTGACGTCTTTTAAGAGTGGTGAGTTGCCTGTCGACTCCTCTGCTTTTGCTTTCATATCTGCAAAAGCTGTGAGAGTGACTTCGCCAGAAGCGATTTTCTTTTTAAGCTGTGTTCGGCTGACTTTAATCGCAGTAGGTGGAGCTAACTGGTCAAAAGTAAAGTAGAACTTTCTTACTGATGTTGCGCTGTCGAGAGTAGAGTTTATCTTGTACGCTTCGTTAATAATCGCGTTTATGTTGTCTGCTGTTGCATACGGGTTGAGCTGTACAACGAGGGATAATTCCTCGTTTTCTTTCTCTGATAAACCCAGCACAGAAAGCATCACACTACCCTTTAATGTAAAGAGCTTTTCTACCATGTCAGGGTTGATATTTTCTCCGTTTTCGCCGATAACGATGTCGCCCATACGACCTAAAATGTAGTAGTGGCCGTCTTTTTCTACCATATTGTCTCCGGTGTAGAACCACTCGTCCAAGATGATTTCTTCGCCGTTTACGAGCTTTTTCTTAGCGAGTGAAGAGCCTTTAACGAGGAGCACTCCGTTTTCGTCGAGCTTATATTCTACAGATGAGAATGGGTGACCGATAGAGTTTTTGTTTCTGTCTTTCGGCTTTTTTCTGAGTTCTACAGAAGTGATGCCGATTTCGCTCATACCGTAGCCGTTGTGCAGGCTGTAGCCGATACCATTCATAAGCGACATCGCGCTATCTTTAAGGTAGCTGCCGCCGCTGATACAGAAGAGTACAGAACGACCGAAGAGTTTGTCGGTCAGCTCTTTAGTGACAAATTTTGCGATTTCAGGACCGAATGACGGGAAAATATTCTGGAGCTTTGTCATAAGAGTGAGTGCTTTTCTGAGTTTCTTCTCTTTTTTCTCACCTTGCTGTCTTACTGTTGACCATACTTTTGTTTCGATTGTATGCCACAGCATTGGTACTGCGAAAATGTGTGTGACCTCGTGGCGGTTAACAGTTTTAAGTATTGTTTCCGCGGACATATCTTTGAGGAAAACGAGTGTTCTGCCGAAGAAGGTGAACCAGAAGTAAACCGCAAACAAGCCGAATACGTGATAAAACGGTAAGAATGCGAGCTGTTTTAGACTACCTTTGTAGTGTTTAGCAATTCTTGGGGACTCTCTCAGGATGTCTTCGAAGTTTAAAATCTGTTCGCTAATCTGATATCCTGTGTAAAAGCACACGGTTTCGTTCATCGAAGTCGCAGAAGATGAGAAAGCGATCTCATTTTCGAAAACGTCAGAAGGCACTTTCTTGCCTTTTACGGTTAACTCGTCTGCTGTGATAACTAAAGCGTCGATTTCGCTTTCTTTTTCACAGACGACGTATTTGATGTTGAGAGTTTTTATGATACCGTCGGTGAGAGACTGAGGGTATCGGAGATTTACGAGATACGGCTTGTTACCGCTTTTGAGAATTGACCAGAAAGCAGTAATCCAGTTAGGGCTGTTGTCCATCTCGAGTGCAACATACTCGTGAGTAGCGCCGATTTTTTCAAAAAGAGCAGACGCACCTACTTCGATGCGGTCTTTCATTTCGCTGTAAGTGTATTTATATGTACGAAAACCGTCGTTACCTTCACACAGGACGTTACCTCTTTCGTGAAACATAATCTCGAAAATATCCTTTAAGGATTTTTGTGAATTTTCGAGAGCAGTACGGTTATACGCGATGTATCTTTTAAGATTTTTGTTCATAATATTTGCTCCGATCAAAATTATGGAAACAAAGGAAAAAAGACTAAAAAGAAAGCAAAAATCCGCTTCTTAGACCCTTTTATCCCATTTTAGTATAATATAACTTATAAATAGACTTTTTTCAAGTATCATAGCGCGGAAAAAAGTGGCTGTTTTCGCACGGTTTTTGTGCGAAATTTCAAAGAAAAACTCCCCCGCCTTTTAACGAGGGAGTAATTTTATGTATCAATGCTTGGTACACTTTCATAAAAGAGGGTGTATTCTTCAATTAACATACGGTTTTGAGAGACAGAATAAAAGATGCTTAAAAACTCGTATTCACCATCTTTTTCAGGTACTGAATTCAGTTCATTAGTCGTGACATTATAAATCAGAAAGTAGTCATAATTAGCCGTATAGTGGACGTTTGTGGTGATACCAATTATATCGTTAGGTATTGAATCGAGCCACTTGTCATCAGACAAAAGATTCATTTCAAAATCGATCATTTTGTTCTCTTCAAAGAACACATCGCTCGAAGAAGAGTATATGCCTGATTCGAATATTCTTGAAGCATCAGAAGTAGTGATATGTTCGTGTTGTGGAATTTCGATGTCGAGTAATTGCTCGGATCTTTGTATCGGTTCGTCGGTGTGGGTGAACCCGCTAGCAAAAATAAAAGTGAAGGAACCAAAAGCACACAATAGTACAGTCATAATAATGCCTGCGATAACGTTTTTCTTGTACTTATAGCCTTTCTTCTTCAGTATAAATCCGTAAATCGTAGAACCTATTGTAATAGGAGTAA